>JAZUQN010000126.1:0-8024 GCA_045605745.1 Eubacteriales bacterium | reverse complement strand
TTTCTGAGGATCTTATGAAGGCCTCGGATAAATGGACATCTCCCCTTTTTGCTCTCTTCTTTGTTATAAGCGGTGCTGAGCTTGAGCTTGGCGTGTTCGCTGATATGGCGATAGTTATTATCGGTGTGGTTTATATAATCTTCCGTTCCTTTGGAAAATATTATGGTGCATATGGCAGTGCAAAAATGGTCAAATGTGAGCCCCAAATATGCAAATATCTGGGTATAACTCTGCTCCCTCAAGCAGGTGTTGCGCTCGGAATGTGCACAATTGCCGCAGCTCAGCTTCCGGGACAGGGCGCACTTATAAGAAATATAACACTTTTTGCTGTGCTTATATATGAATTGATTGGTCCTCTTCTCACCCGTCAGGCTCTTCAGGCTGCAGGAGAGATCACTCCGATTTCAGAAGAGGTTAAAAACCGCAGAAACACAAAGCTGGCAGAAGCGAAGGGCGAAAAAACAAAATAATTTTTGCTTTTCCCCGGGCTGCTGCGCTAAAGCGTGGCAGCCCGATTTAATATTAAAAATAAAGGAGAGATCATTTTGAGCAATTTCTATCTTAAACCAAAATTATTTTCAGTGATAAAGGGCTATACAAAGGCTCAGCTTGTGCAGGATATTGTTGCAGGTATAATCGTTGCCATTATTGCAATGCCTCTTTCTGTTGCTCTTGCACTTGCCTCGGGCGTTGCTCCGGAAAAGGGAATTTACACAGCTATCGCCGCCGGCTTTGTTGTATCTCTGCTTGGGGGAAGCCGTATTCAGATTGCCGGACCAACTGCCGCATTTGCAACCATTGTTGCAGGCGTTGTTGCAACCGAGGGGCCGGACGGACTTTTTATAGCAACTATTCTTGCCGGTATTATGCTTATTCTCATGGGCATATTCAAATTCGGTGCGCTTATAAAATTCATACCGTACACAATAACCACAGGATTTACAGCCGGTATTGCTGTTACAATACTTTTGGGCCAGATCAAGGATTTTTTTGGGTTGACATATGCAGAGGGAATAAAGCCTATCGAAACTATAGAAAAGATAGAGGCTAATATTGATGCGATAGGCACCTTTAGCCCGGAGTCGCTTTTGGTGGGTGCGGTTTGCCTTGCAATACTCATCATTTATCCCAAATTTGAAAAGAGAGTGCCTCCCTCTCTTATAGCCGTTATAGTTGGTGCATTTATGGTGAAATTTATTCCCGGACTTGATGCGGGTGTTTTCACAATCGGTGATCTTTATGAGATACCAAAGGGACTGCCGAGCGTCGATTTTTCTTCATTTGATTTCAGCATTGAGAAGATAATAGCTCTGCTGCCCAGTGCATTTACCATTGCCATCCTTGCCGCAATAGAATCGCTGCTCTCCTGCGTTGTTGCCGACGGAATGGTGGGTTCAAAGCACAATTCCAATGCCGAGCTTGTTGCCCAGGGGGCGGCAAACATTGCGTCTGTTCTGTTTGGCGGAATCCCGGCAACCGGTGCAATAGCAAGAACAGCGGCAAATGCGAAAAACGGCGGAAGAACTCCTGTTGCCGGAATGGTGCACGCAGTGGTGCTTCTTCTTGTGCTCCTTTTCCTTATGCCCCTTGCCGAGCTTATTCCTATGCCAACAATTGCGGCAATTCTGTTTATGGTTGCTTATAATATGAGTGAATGGAAAAAATTTGTGCGCACGGTTAAGACAGCACCTTTATTTGATACCTTGGTTATGGTTGTCACATTCCTTCTGACCGTAATTTTCGATCTTGTTGTGGCTATCGAGGTTGGTATGATACTCACCGCTGTTCTGTTCCTTAAAAGAATGAGCGATGAAAGCAATGTAAAGGGCTGGGAACCTCATGCTGATGGTGCAATGAAGATCCCGGAGGGTGTGCTTGTTTATGAAATAGGCGGAACAATGTTCTTTGGTGCGGCGGATAAAATTGCCGACATTGCCCCGACAAAAGATACAAGCTGCATTATTATAAGAATGGGCGCTGTTAACGCCATTGATGCAACTGCACTTAATTCGCTTGAAGCTCTTTGCAAAAAGCTCAAAAAGCAGAACATAAGAATTGTGATTACCCATGTTAACGGCCAGCCTCTTTCCGCAATGAAGAAAAACGGTCTTTATGAAATGGTTGGATCGGAAAATTTTTATTCTCATATCGGAGATGCACTAAAGGATTTTTCTTGACACAGTGCTGACAAGATTAAAAACATACTGACTAATATAGATAAGAACAAACAAAAAGGTGCTGAGATTGCTCAGCACCTTTTTATCAGGGTCTCCAAGTGGGGGACCAGCCCTCGTCACTTAAAGTTTCATATGTTGTAGTAGAATCGCTTTCTGCGTTATCTTTGCTCTCTTCGTCATCTTTGCAGGATGCAATTGAAAGAAGAAGAGATGCCAAAAGGATCAAAATCGATCCTCGCCTCAATAGCTTTTTCATATCTGCACTATCCTCCTAATCATTCTGTAATATATTCTATCAGTTTTTGCGGACGGTGTCAATAGCCGGGCAAAAAAACTGTTGACAAATTTCACCGAATATGATACAATATGAGAACCGTTCTCATATTTGGAGGATAAAAATGACAAAGGGAAGATATAACACTGCGGCAAGGGAAGCTATAATTGAATTTTTTAGCGAAAATCCCGATCGACAATTCACAGCCGATGAGGTTTTTGAGGGGCTAACGGCAAAATGTGCCCCAAAAGCACCGGGCAAAAGTACCGTATACCGTTTGCTTTCCCAGCTTCTTGAGGAGGGTATGCTTCGCCGCTTCAGGGATGGTGCAGACTCAAATTACCTATATCAGCATTCTTCAAAAAATCAAAAATGCGATTTTCATTTTCATATGAAGTGCACCGAATGCGGCAAAATTTATCATCTTGAGTGTGAAAAAAGCGATGACCTGCTTTATCACGTGCTATCTGAGCATGGCTTTGCGGTAAATTGTTCAAAATCTATGCTCTATGGTCAATGCCAAAAGTGCAAAAACTGAGTGAATAAGATGCTTAATGCGAAAACGAAAGGCTTTTCTGAATAAAAATGCTTAAAAAATTTTTACTTACTGTCGCACTGCTTATTTTTTCTTTGTGCTTTCTTTGCGGATGCGGCGAATACAAAGACAATAATGACCGCCTGACAATAGTGACAACGGTCTTTCCGCAATATGATTTTGTAAAAAAGATAACTGCCGGAACAGATGCGGAAATAAAGATGCTTATTCCTCCGGGATTTGAGCCTCACTCATATGATCCTTCACCTGCCGATATAGTCCTTACAAAAAAGTGCGATCTTTTTATTGGCATCGGGGGAGAATCAGAGGCTTGGGCAGAGCGTCTTATCTCCTCGGCAGGGCTTGGTGACGAAAAGATTATCTATCTTATGGATACAGTTCCGCTGCTTGAAAGCGAAAGCGGACACGGCGATTCTCATCATTCTCATGCCCACACCCATGACGATCATGATCACGGACATATCCACGATGAGCATATCTGGACCTCGCCCAAAAACGCAATTTTGATAGTTAATCGCCTCGGGGAGCTGATTTGTAGTATAGATCCCGAGAAAAGTGCTCTCTATATGAAAAACGTCAAGGATTATGTTTCACACCTTGAGGCTCTTGATATGGAATTTGAAGAAACTGCAAAAAATGCAGGGCAAGGTAAGCTTATCTTTGGCGACCGATTCCCATTTCTTTATCTTGCAAGAGCCTATGGCTTTGAATATACCTCACCATTTAGAGGCTGTTCCTCTCATACAGAGGCCTCGCTTGCCGAAATTGCAGATGCAATTAAAATTGCAAGAGAGAATAATGCTGAAGTAATATTTTCGGTCGATTTTTCAAACGAAAAGCTTGCTCGGGTGATCTCAGAGGAGGTTGGAGCAGACATACTCAGACTCTATTCTTGCCACACGGTCAGTGCAAAGGATTTTGAAAGTGGAACAGGATATCTTGAGCTCATGAAAATCAATCTTGAAAGAATAAGAGAGGCCCTTGAAATTGAAGAGTAATTTAAGTAATTATCAAATTGAATGTAAAGATCTCATCCTTTCATATGACGGCAAAATTGTTTTGCAGGATGTAAGCTTTGCCGTGGAGGAAGGAGATTATCTATGCATAGTTGGCGAAAACGGATCTGGAAAAAGCACTCTGGCAAAGGCGCTTTTGTCTCTTAAGCGTCCCTCCGGCGGTGAGATAATTTTCGGTAATGGTGCAAAAAGCGGCAGGATAGGCTACCTGCCTCAGCAGACGAGTATTCAGAAAAACTTTCCGGTCTCGGTTAGCGAGGTCGTACTTTCCGGTTGCCTTGGTAGAGTTGGATTTCGTCCGTTTTACAGTGCCGCTGACAGAAAAAATGCGTCATCTATCATGGAAAAGCTGGGAATTTCTCATATAGCGCGCTCTTGCTATAGGGAGCTTTCAGGCGGTCAGCAGCAGCGTGTGCTTCTTGCTCGTGCCCTTCTTGCCGCAGAAAAGATACTTGTTCTTGACGAGCCAACAAACGGTCTTGACCCCATTGCCACAAGAGAGCTTTATGGAATTATAGAAGATCTCAATAAAAACGGCATGACAATAATAATGATATCCCACGATTTTTCCTCTGCGCTTCACTATGCAACAAAGATACTTCATCTTGACCGCACCATGAAGTTTTTTGGGACAAAAGAAGACTATATAAAGTCGGCAGACTTTGGCAGACTTTCGGGAGGTGAAGAAAATGCTTGAGATTTTTGGCACACTTGTCTCATATTTTTCCTTTAAATTCGTGATATGGGCCTTTATAGTTGGCGCACTTGTCTCTCTATGCTGCTCTCTTTTGGGCGTTTCTCTTGTTTTGCGTCGCTGCAGTATGATAGGAGACGGTCTCTCCCATGTTGCCTTCGGTGCGCTTGGGGTTGCAACGGTTCTCGGGGCAGCGCCGCTTGCTTTTTCCTTGCCCGTCGTCATAATTTGTGCAGTGCTTCTTCTAAGGATAAGTGAAAACGGCAAAGTTGGCGGCGACTCTGCGATTGCTATGATTTCAACCTCGTCTGTTGCCATAGGCGTTATTGCCATATCTCTGACAAGCGGCATGAACACAGATGTGAGCAGCTATATGTTCGGTTCTCTTATAGCTTTAGAGAAAAGCGATGTTACACTTTCAATCATACTGTCAGCTTTTGTGACCGTGTTTTATATCTTGTTTGGAAGCAGAATATTTGCTACGACCTTTGATGAAGATTTTGCTCGTGCAAGCGGAATAAAAAGCGGTTTCTATAAAACAATGACGGCTATTGTAACGGCAGTTACCATAGCTATTGGAATGAGAATTATCGGTGCAATGCTGATATCTGCACTTATCATTTTCCCTGCTCTCACGGCAATGAGGCTTTTCGGAAGCTTTAAGGGGGTTACCCTTTGTGCGGCGGTGCTCGCGGTTATTAACGCAGTTCTCGGTGTTACGCTTTCCTGCCTTTTTGCTCTGCCAACAGGTGCCGCCATCGTTGCTGTCAATGCCGCTGCATTTTGCATTTTTGCAGCCGTAGAAAAGTTGATGGGGCTAAAACGAAAAGCTTAATATAAAATAAACCACAAGAGGTTAAAAATGAACAGATACGAGGATCATCCTTCATTTAAAGAAAGAACCGATCTAAAAAAACCGATACACCGTGTGGCGGCAGTGCACGATATTTCCTGCCTTGGTCGATGTGCGCTGACCGTTATAATCCCAGTGCTTTCCGCAATGGGGATTCAAACGGTTCCACTTCCAACGGCACTGCTCTCAACTCACACCGGTGGCTTTGAAAATATGTTTTTTGAGGATTTGACTCGCCATATGGCAAGCATTGCGCACCACTGGAAAGAAATTGGTACAGATTTTGATGCTATTTACAGTGGATTTCTGGGCAGCTCTGAGCAGATAGAAATGCTATTGAGCTTTATCGGTGATTTTTCTAACAAAAATGACGGTCAAAAAACATTCATCGCCATCGACCCCGTGATGGGGGATGACGGCGAGCTTTATTCCACATATAATAAGGAGCTAATGCTTGGCGTGAGCCGACTCTGCTTTGGTGCAGACTTGATAACGCCCAATCTCACAGAAGCTTGTTTCCTTGTTGATGAAAAATACCCCCATAAGCTGGGGTCAAGGGAAGAGGCAAACCACCTTTCGGATTATCTTCTCAGCAAGCTTTTGAGTAAATTTGGCTGTGAAAGAGCTGTTATAACGGGAATAATGTGGGAGGACCGAGAAAAAGAGGCAATTATTTCCACTGCTGCTTCAGAAAAAGGCAAAAAAAGCTTTTTGTACAGCACCCCTCTTATGCCAAGGGCTTATCCGGGCACAGGAGATGTTTTTGCATCGGTGCTTATCGGTGAGATGCTTATGGGGAGAGATTTTGATATATCGGTGAAGCTGGCTTCTGATTTTGTTTGTAGGGTCACTGAGTTTTCTCAGCAATTTGCTACGCCCATAAGAGACGGGCTGGTTGTTGAGCCCTGTCTCCATGAGCTTTGGCAAAAGAATATTTAAATTGGGGTAATAAGAGATTTTTTCATAGCCGCAACAGCTTTGCGGCTGTAGGCTGCCATTTCTGAAGCAATAGGTCTAAGGTAGGAAGACAGCCCATAGCAAAGGGCATTTTCCGAAAGTCTTATCATTCCCTCGGCAAGACATATCATAATTTTCAGGTAGTCCCAGTTGATGCGTTCGCTGACATGACAGCAGCGCATTTCTTCAAAAAGTCTTTCGCTTATTCTTTCTGCATCCAACATATAGGTTTCACAGTCACTTGATGGGGATGGTGCTCTGCCGCAATGACGGCGAGCACCACGCATATTTCTAATCCACTGTCCGCTCATATCCTTTATGTTTCTTGCCATTATTTTGATGTCTTCGGACTCGGAATAGCACGAAAAAGACTCTGATATCGAGATTGCCGCACGGCAAACAGCCTCTGCATGACAAATGAAATTTATCGAAATATTGTCGGTTTTTTCAGCTCGTGATGTGGCATAAACCAAATCGTCAATGATACAATATGCTTCGCGAAGAAAGTCTTTTGCGGCACATTGCTGATTATAATTCATAAGAACACCTCCTCGGTACATTATATTCTGAGAAGCGAATTTTCGACATATTTTGTAGGAGTAAATAATGAAAAAATATAGGAATCACATTTTTGATCTTGACGGAACTATTGCCGATTCTATGGGGCATTGGGCAAAAACCATGATAAGTATTTTAGAGGATGCTCATATTTCTTATCCACATGATATAATAAAACGCATAACCCCCCTTGGAGACATGGGAATTGCCAAATATTTTGCTGAGCTTGGTGTGCCCGGAGAGACTGATGAGATAATCGAAAGGATGCACAGCATTGCCCTTTATAAATACAGAGAGATTATTCAGGCAAAGGATGGCGTGGTTGAATATATAAAGAAGCTGAAAAAAGAGGGAAACCGACTTTTTGTGCTAACTGCCAGCCCCCATATTCTTGTTGATCCTTGCCTTAAGCGTTTTGGTATTTACGAGCTTTTTGACGGTGTATTTACCACCGACGATTTTGGAAAGAGCAAGTCGGATACCAAGATATATCACGATCTTTGCGAAAAGGTTGGGATAGATATTTCCGAAACAGTTTTTTATGATGACAATGTTATTGCGCTGAAAACGGGCAAGCAAGCCGGACTTTTCACTGTGGCGGTGTATGACGAAGCTTCTAAGGATTATACTGCAGAGATAAAGGGCTTTGCAGAAAAATACATTGAAAGCTTTTTCGAGATGATTTGAAAATGCGCATGAGGAAACAAGCGGTGATGTGGTTTGGCTTGCAAACAGGAGTTTGTGGAGTTGTTGTGGTGACAAAACTGTTAAAGTTTTGCACAAGCTTTTTCAAAAGCTTGTGGGAGCCGGCGTTGCCGCCCCGTCGCCCCCGCAGAGGCGACCACGCCCCGAGCGGCATTTCTTTTGCCAAACGATTTTGACGAATAAACGGACATATTTTCTATGAAAATATGTCAAGCGATGCAATGAGAAATTCAC
>JAZUQN010000125.1:0-9757 GCA_045605745.1 Eubacteriales bacterium | reverse complement strand
TGTTGCACTGCTGTGATAGTATACCGCACTGAAAGAGAGTATTCTACCAAGGCGCCCTTCATCGATCAACTGCTTTGCACGCATAACTGCCGGTATAAAGCGGTTGTTAAAGACCATGCCAAAGATTGAAGTGGAATTTTTCGCCTCTTTTGACAGTATCTCTGCCTGCTCGTTTGAGATGCACAGGGGTTTTTCACAGTATATATGTTTGCCATTTCTAAGAGCCTTTATCAGTGTATCAAAATGAAAGATATTTGGAGTAGAAACATCGATTATGTCTATGTCTTCTGAATATATCAGGTCATCCTCATTTGTTGTTGCAATTCTATATCCAAAGCTATCCTTTGCCATTTGGGCTTTTTCGGGAGTTTTTGTACACACGCCTGCAAGCTCCACATTAAAGCAGAGAGGTGAATAGAAAAATGGGAGATTTTTCAGCGCATAAGTATGTGTTCTTCCCATTGATCCGAAGCCAAGCATACCGATCTTTAAGGTTTTTTTTGACATAATTACCTCCGTTTTGGCATATGATTCCAGCATAATATACTATATTATACAATATATTTTTTACTTTTACAAGGGTTATTGATAAATTTTACTTGAACTTATCGATATAAAATGATATAATATATAAAAAGAACTATTTGAGGTATCGATATGCAGAGATATAAAACCATACTTTTTGATGCGGACGGCACTCTTTTTGATTTTATACGAGGTGAGCGAGAGGCTCTGATTGCTTGTTGCAAAATGAATGGATATGAGCTGTGTGAGGACGATGTCAGAGCTTACAGTGAAATAAATGACTCACTTTGGAAGGCACTGGAGAGAGGCGAGGTTGATAAGGAAACACTGAGGGTTAGAAGATTTGAGCTTTTTGCGGATCTCATGGGCTTTGAATGTGATATCGAAAAGCTTGCTTCTGACTATACCGATCAGCTTTCTGTGCAGCATTTTCTTATTGACGGTGCTCTAAAGGTGGTTTCTGCGCTTGCGGAAAAATGCAGGCTTTATATTATAACAAACGGCATTGGATATGTTCAGAGAAGTCGTTTTTCGCTTTCTCCGATATACAAATATTTTCTTGAGCTTTTCATTTCCGAGGAGGTTGGATATGAAAAGCCAAGCATTCATTTTTTTGAACATGTTGCACGCAATATCCCCGATTATGAACCCGAAACAACCCTTGTTGTAGGTGACTCCATAACTTCGGATATGAAAGGCGGCATTGGAGCAGGGCTTGATTGCTGTTATTTTACACCCGAGGGCAAGGATGTCCCCACCGACTCAAAAATCAAATATGTGATAAATAGTCTTTATGATCTTGAAAAGATAATTTTTGCTGACATAGAGAGGTAATTATGTCGGAGTTTTCGATTTTACTTAATGAAATACTTGCGCCAGGAGAATGGCATAAGGATGAGCCACTTTCTGCTCATTCAACATTTCGTATTGGGGGCAAGGCTGATTTTTTTGCTTCTCCCTCTCGGAAAGAGAGCTTAACTGCACTGATAAGGGCTGCAAAGGAAAACGATATAGAATATTCGGTTATAGGAAGTGGAAGCAATATCCTTTTTTCGGATAAGGGGTTTCGAGGACTTGTTATTACAACCCATGGAATGAAAAATGTGGAGATAAATGATAATGTGATAACAGCCGATTGCGGAGTGCTTTTGCCACTCCTTTCTGTAAAAGCTATGAAAAATTCTCTTGACGGTATGCGTTTTATGTGCGGTATCCCGGGTACGGTTGGCGGCGGAATTTTTATGAATGCCGGCGCATATGGCGGTGAGATTGCCGACATTCTTATATCTTCCCACTATTATGACACGAAAAGAGATGAAATATGTGTGCTTGAGCTATCGGCTCATAATTTTGCATACAGACATTCATCATATATGGAGCATCCTGAGCGAATAATTTTATCGGCAGATTTTGCTCTGAGAGCCGGAAACTATGATGATATTAAGGCAGAATGTGATGAGTTGCTAAAAAAAAGGGCAGAAAAACAGCCGCTTGATTTTCCAAGTGCAGGCAGCACCTTTAAGCGTTATCCCGGCTTCTTCACAGCAAAGCTGATCGACGAATGTGGACTTAAGGGCTTTGCTATCGGCGGCGCACAGGTTTCTGAAAAGCACGCAGGATTTATTATAAACCGCGGAGGTGCTACTGCCCATGATGTGCTAACGCTGATTGATCACATAAAAGAGGTTATCCGTGATAAGCAGGGCATTGATATTGAATGTGAAATACGGTTTGTTGGAGAAAAATAAAGATGTCATTTGCCGAAAGTGTTAAAACAGAGCTGACGGGGCAGGGACACAAAAAAACCTGTTGCCGAAAGGCCTTTGTCTTTGGACTGCTCCTTAATTCAGGCGTGTCTGATGATGGGGTTATATCATTTGAAAGTGAACATGAAGGGGTATTTTCTTCGGCACTTTCTGCTTTTAGCGAGCAATTCGGGAAAAAGCCGGAGACCTCGGAGTACAGCAGATTTGGAAATGTAAGAAGGAGATTATCCTTTTCTGCCCGATCTGCAGCCGAGATACTGAGCCTTCTTGATAGTGGCAGTGCAATTTCTGAGGCCGTTGGATTTAGATGCGATGAATGCAGAGTGAATTTCCTGAGAGGCGTGTTTATGGCTTCGGCAACCGTGAGCGACCCCTTAAAATCATATCATTTAGAATTCCTTATTAAAAATGCCATAAGAGCAAAGCTCCTTTATTCTGTGCTCAGGGAATGCGGCTTTGAGGCGAAAATTTCAAACAGACGCCTTGGCATTGGACTTTATTTTAAGGAAAGCGAAGCAATTGAGGATATTTTGACATATCTCGGTGCTTCTAAAATGCTTTTTGAGTGTATGAATGATAAGATCCTGAGAGAGATTAGAAACGACACCAACCGCAAAGCGAATTGCGAAACGGGGAATATTGCCAAGGCCGTTGGTGCTTCGCAGGATATAATTGCTGCAATCAGAAAAATTGAAGGGGCTGGGCTTCTTTCAGCTTTGCCGGATGATCTTAGAAACAGTGCAAGGCTAAGAGAGGAGCATCCCGAGGCATCTCTTTCAGAGCTTTGTCATATGTTTTCGCCTCCACTCTCAAAATCGGGTCTTAATCATAGATTTACAAAGATAAAAAAGATAGCCGAGGATATCGGCAAAAATTAGGAGCTTTATGGAAAACGAAGGTTTTGTTCATCTGCATCTTCACAGTGAATATAGCTTGCTTGACGGTGCTTGCCGTATAAAGGATATCCCCGAGAGGGTTAAGGAATGCGGACAGGGCGCAGTTGCTTTAACAGACCATGGCAATATGTACGGTGCCGTGGCGTTTTATCGCGCCTGCAAGGCTGCCGGAATTAAACCTATAATCGGCTGTGAAGTCTATGTGGCGCCAAAATCTCGTTTTGATAAGACAAATTTAAATAGTGAAGGTGCTTATAACCACTTGGTTTTACTGTGCAAGGACAGCACCGGATATCAAAATCTTATTTATCTCGTTTCAAAAGGTTATACAGAGGGATTTTTCTCAAAGCCAAGAATTGATGTTGAGCTTCTTTCCTCACACAGCGAGGGGCTTATTGCGCTTTCTGCCTGTCTTGCCGGCAGGCTACCTCGTTTGCTTTTGTCGGGGCAATATGAGGAGGCAAAGGCCCATGCGCTGGAAATGAAAGCGATATTTGGCGAAGATTATTTTATCGAGATTCAAAATCACGGCATCGGCGAGCAGCTTGAGGTGTTGCCCTCTCTTATAAGGCTTTCTGAAGAATGTAACATTGGTCTTGTTGCAACAAATGATGTGCATTATCTGCGCCGCAGAGATGCTTATTCTCAAAAGGTGCTTATGTGCGTTCAAATGAATGCAACGGTTGATGACGATGTGAAAACCGGGTTTGAAACCGACGAATTTTACCTGAAAAACACTGCCGAAATGACGGCTCTTTTCGGAAAATATGAGGGTGCTATTGAAAACACGGTTAAGATTGCAGATAAATGTAATTTTGATTTTGATTTTGACCATCTATACCTTCCTTCATATAAAACTCCTGACGGCAGTGACCCCCACGATTATCTTACACGCCTTGCTTTTGAAGGCCTTGATAAAAAGATTTCTGAGGGTCACATAGATTTTAAGAATGGCGGCCACTCAGAGCAGGAATACAGAGAGCGAATTGAATATGAGCTTTCTGTTATCCTCAGTATGGGATATTCGGAATATTTCCTTATTGTTGCCGATTATATCGGATTCGCTAAAAGCAAGAATATTCCGGTTGGTCCAGGAAGAGGCTCGGGAGCAGGAAGTCTTGTGGCTTATCTTGTTGGCATCACAGGGATAGATTCGATAAAATATGATCTGCTTTTTGAAAGATTTTTAAATCCCGAGAGAATCAGTATGCCTGATATTGATGTGGATTTTTGCTACAATCGTCGAGGCGAGGTTATTGATTATGTTTCGGAAAAATATGGAAAAGACTATGTTTCTCAGATTATAACCTTTGGTACGCTTGCTGCAAGAGCTGCTGTCAGAGATGTTGGAAGAGCACTGGGAATGCCATATCAAGAGGTTGATGCGGTTGCAAAGCTGATTCCACACGAGCTTAACATAACTCTTGAAAGCGCTTTGCGTCTTCCGGAGCTTAAAGCTCTTTATAATAGCTCGGATAAGATAAAGCAGCTTATAAACACTGCAATGGATATTGAGGGAATGCCGAGAAATGTGTCCATTCATGCAGCAGGCATCGTTATAACAGATAAGCCAATATGGAGCTATGTGCCACTGGCACAGAGCAACGGTGTTGTTGTTACCCAATATGACATGGATACGGTTGCTTCGCTTGGACTTTTGAAATTTGATTTTCTTGCTCTCAGATATTTGACGATAATTGAGGATGCTTGCCATCAGATAAGAGAAATCGAGCCGGGCTTTGACATAGAAAATATACCTATTGATGACAGCGATACTTATTCGCTTATTTCAAAAGGGCAAACAAAAGGTATTTTTCAGCTCGAAAGCGGCGGTATGAGGAATATGCTGCAAAATCTTTGCCCCGAATCTCTTGAGGATATAATTGCGGCAATAGCTCTTTACCGTCCGGGACCTATGGATTCGATACCCAAGTATATCGAATGCCGTCATAACCCCGAAAAGGTTGAATATAAGCTGCCTTGCCTTGAGAATATATTGCGCTCAACTTATGGATGCGTTGTTTATCAGGAGCAGGTTATGAGCATTTGCCGAGAGGTTGCCGGATATAGCTATGGCCATGCTGATGTTGTGAGAAGAGCTATGTCTAAAAAGAAGGCTTCTGTTTTGGCGGCAGAGAAGGAAAGCTTTGTGTCGGGCGCTGTGGAGCGTGGAATTGACAAGAATGCGGCTTCGGAGCTTTTTGAAGATATGGCAAGCTTTGCTAACTATGCTTTTAACAAGAGCCATGCGGCAGCATATGCTATGATATCTTACAGAACGGCATTTTTAAAGGCTCATTATCCCAAACAATATCTGGCTGCACTCCTTAATTCTGTTCTTGATAGGCCAACAAAGATAGCTGAATATATTTCTGATTGCGGAAAGCTTGGAATAAGGGTACTTCCTCCAAATATAAATGAAAGTGAAATGCATTTTCATGTTAGCGGAAAGGATATCAGATTTGGACTTCTTGCTCTAAAAAATATAGGCGAGCCCTATGCAAGAGCGATCATTCGCGAAAGAGGGCACAGACCCTTTAAATCTTTTGATGATTTTGCTGAAAGAATGAGCAGTGCGGACATGAATCGCAGACAGGTTGAGACTCTTATCAAGGCAGGAACCTTTGATGATCTCGGCATTTACCGAAGCAGACTTATGGTAAGCTTTGAGACGATTCTTGATGCTATGCAAAACAAAAAGAGAAACAATATCGAGGGACAGCTTGATATGTTTTCAGCGGCAGATCCTTCGGTTGCACCGGCATTTGAATATCCAGATATCCCAGAATATTCAATGAAAGAGCTGCTCCTTCTTGAGAGGGAGTGCTCAGGACTTTATTTTTCCGGTCATCTGCTGGATGGATTCTCGGAGCATATAGAGAATCTTAATGTTATGTCCATAAAGGACATTGTTGGTGGAGAAGAAGAATTTGTGGAAGATAATTCAAACACGGTGAAGGACAAGCAATGGGTTAAGATTTCCGGAATCGTTACAAGCATTACAAGAAAGGCTACTAAAAATGGCGGTATGATGGCGTTTTTCAATATTTCCGATCGATTTGCAGAGATCGAATGTGTTGCTTTCGGAAAGCAGTTTGCTGAATTTGGACAGTATATAAGAGAGGATGAAGCACTTTTTGTTGCCGGAAATATCTCACTTCGTGAGGATGAAAAGCCAAAAATATTGCTTTCAAAGCTTGAGCCTCTTATTGAGAACTCCGCTTATGAAAGAAGAATAACGAAGGATGAAGGGGTACAGACAAGTGATACTAAATCCACAGAGGCGAGTGGGCGAAAAAAAGTATTTTTGAGAGTGCCTGATTTTGAGTGTGATAGGTATCTTAAAGCACTTAATCTTGTGGAGATTTTTGAGGGAAATGACAGGGTTGTTTTCTATGATAGCTCAAGATCTGAATACAGCAATTATCAGGGCGGCTTCGGCTTAACGCCATTTCTTCTCTCGGAGCTGAGAAGGCTTCTTGGAGATGAAAATGTAGTTATTAAATAATAGCCTTGGAGCTGTCTCATTTAGATGAGACAGCTCCTTTTTAACAGGAGTTTATCGGTGTGCCTGGTTTTTACAAACAAGAGCACACTGCTCTCGTTTGTGATAAGCGATTGCTAAGCAGAAAACTCGCAGTGTGCTATTATATGTCCCCGATAAATCAAAATTTCAAAGAAACAGCTCGTTTTTTAAGGAATAATTATCATTTTTATCACAGCTTAATCTGCAAAATCATATTATGTAGCGAATATGATTTTGGAGGTTTTTATGGAAGATCGTTATTTTGCAGCTTCAAATTCCGGCAGGGGGTTCAAAAGCTATTTTAGAGATATATTTAAGATTGAAAAGCTTGATCACATATACATAATTAAGGGTGGCCCGGGAACTGGAAAAAATGTTTTTATGCGCAGGATTGCAGATCTGGCTGAGAGTAAAAAAAGGAAGGTTATCTATTATTATTGCTCCTCTGATCAAACATCTCTTGACGGAATAATTATTGATGGCAGAATTGCTTTTATTGATGGCACTGCTCCTCATTCTGCAGAGCCGAGCTTACCAGGATGCGCTGAGGACATTATTGATCTTGGTGCCTTTTGGAGTATTGAAGCTCTATCGAAAGAGAGAGATGATATTGTAAAACTGAACATTGAAAAGAAAAGGCACTATGAGAGAGCATATAGATATCTTGCTGCATATCAGGAAATCAGTGAGGCTATCCTTAAAACCATTGAGCCATTTGTTGATATGAAAAAGCTTAGAAAAAACATTAACAGCCTACTTTTGCCTCTTGATGACGGCGAAGAATTTACTTGTCATACCGCAATCTGTGATTCGATTGGTATGGAGGGTAGAGTGCGCTTTGACAGCCTTGAAAACAAGGCCGGTAAGATATACACATTATCCGATATCTTTGATTCCGCACATATCTATTTTGCTGAACTTGCTAATGCTGCTATGGCCAGGAGCCTTGCTGTTACGGTTTCCTATGATCCTATAAATTCTGACAGGATAGATGCTATATATTTTGAGAGAGACAGCATATTGTTTACACTAAAAGAAAGTAGCGGAGCGAAAAATATCTCCATGTCACGGTTTCTTTCTATGGGAGAGCTTTCAGGGCACAAAGCGTCTCTTAAAAATGCTATGAAGCTTCGCGCACTTATGCTTGAAGAAACCCTTTTAGCTCTGGGGGATGTCAAAAAAGCACATTTTGAGCTTGAACGCATATATAGAAATGCTATGGATTTTGAAAAAAAGGAGCGTTTCACTGAGGAATTTGTTGCTAAACTTATTCTATAATACTTGTTTTTGGTTGGTTTTCATGTTATAATTTATTACGAAAAACAATGGCATAAAAATTCTGTCAGATTTTAAAAAAGTGGAGGATTGGGAAAATGAAGGTTGTTCTTTTTACAGTTTGCGGCTCATATACCCATACCTCGCTTGCACTCAGATGTCTCAGACCTTATCTTGAAGAGAAAAGCTTTGAGGTGTCAATTGTTGAAGGGAATCTAAGAGATAGGGCGGAATCCTTGCTTCATTCCTTATATGCTGAGAATGCAGAGATATATAGCTTTTCGTGCTATATATGGAATATTGAAGAGATGCTTGAAATTGCTGAAAATTTGAGGGTGCTACTTCCAAAAATCAAAATTATTTTTGGCGGTCCCGAGGTTTCATATGACACAGAGAGATTTGAAAAATATGATTTTATAGATACAATTATTTGCGGCGAAGGCGAGCATTCGTTGACAAGTGTTTGTGTCGCTATCAGAGCCGGGGAGGATACTGGGAAGATTTATCCTGCCGAAAAAAGCTTCATCACAAGCGGTATACTATATCGAAAAGGTGAGATTGAGGGACAGAATAAAAGTATTTTATATTATGAATCTTCTCGCGGATGTCCGTTTTCCTGTTCATATTGCCTTTCCTCTGCCGAATGTGGTGTGGTTTCAAAAAGCGCTATGCAGACAGTATCTGACCTTGATGCTTTTGAAGAGCTTGACAACGAGTTTAAAATTCTCAAATTTGTTGATAGGACCTTTAATTTCAATATAGATAGGGCGAACGAAATCTGGCGTGCTTTGCTTTCGGATAAATATACTAAAAAATATCATTTCGAGGTTTGTGCTTCACTTTTAAATGAAGAAAGCTTTGAAATTTTTGCTCAGATGCCCGAGGGGAAAATACAGCTTGAGGTTGGTCTGCAGAGTACAAACCCCGAAACACTCAGGGAGATATCCAGGCATCTTGATCCGAGCGAAACGCTTAAAAATTGCAAGCGTATAAAAGATATGGGCAACATACATCTTCACCTTGATCTTATTGCAGGCTTGCCATATGAAGATTTTGAAAGCTTTAAGAGTTCCTTTGATGATGCGTATTATGCTTGCCATCAGCTGCAGCTTGGATTTTTAAAGCTTTTGCACGGAACTGCTCTCAGAAATAATGCAGACAAATATGGCTACAAATATCTGTCTCATCCACCATATACTGTGCTGTCAAGTAATTGGATTTCCTATGAGGAGCTTCACCATCTCAAAAAGATATCCTATCTTCTTGAAAGATATCATGAAAGCGGTAATTTTAATAGCTGTCTTGAATTTGCACTTTCAAAAATGGTGTCACCCTTTGATTTTTATAGCGGATTTGTTAAATTTATTGAGAAAATGGACGGAAGAGAAATTCAAAAAATCTCTCAGGCGGATGCTTTTTCACTTTTATATTCATATGTTTGCAGATTTTTATCGGCGGAGAATTGCGAAATTTTTTCGGAGCTTATGCATGAAGATTTTGCACGAAAAGAGGTTCGCAAGATGCCAAGGCTAAATAAGAACTGATAGGCTTTTTACAAACAGGAGTTTATCGGGGAATTGGGGGAGTACAAACAAGAGCACACTGCGATTTTTCTTTCAGGCAATCGGTTATTACAGACGAGAGCAGTGTGCGGCTAAATATACCCTTATTGCGCCGGTCGTCTATGGCGCAATAAGGAAGGATAGAGTGATGCACAGCTCCCTTAGAAAATGCAGAATTGCATTTTCGCAGGAGCGTAGGTGGCGTAA
>JAZUQN010000124.1:0-17604 GCA_045605745.1 Eubacteriales bacterium | reverse complement strand
GTTGCTACCATACCGACGCTGACTCACGAAATGTATCTAAAGCTTGAGGATTTTCTGAAAGCAAAGGATAACCCCGCACTACTCCCCATACAGATCGCATACTACACAGGACTTCGCATTGGCGAGGTCTGTGGCCTGACTTGGCAAGACGTAAATCTTGAAAAGCAGTACCTTACAGTACGCCGCAGTATGCGCTACAACAACGCAAGGCACAAAACCGAGATAGGGGCTACCAAGCGTAGGAAAGTCCGTACTGTGGACTTCTGTGACACCCTGGCAGAGATTCTGCGAACTGCCAAGCTCGAACAGCACAAAAACCGATTCAAATACGGAGAATTATTCTGCCTTAACTACTACGTTGAGGTTAAGGAGAAAGACCGTACATACTACGAGGTCTATACGCTACCGAGAAACGAGAAGGTTCCCGAGGGATATAAGGAAATATCCTTTGTATGCTTAAGACCTGACGGCGCGTATGAATCGCCAAGCACGATCGGTATTATGTGCAAACGGGCAAGCAAAAAGGTAGATGGTCTCGACGGGTTTCATTTCCACCAACTGCGTCACACATTCACAAGTAATTTGCTCTCGAATGGAGCAGCGCCGAAGGATGTGCAGGCGCTTTTAGGTCACTCTGATGTCAGTACCACGATGAATGTCTACGCTCACTCTACAAGAGAGGCGAAGCGTACTTCCGCACGACTGCTCGGTAAGGTAGTTAGCGGTTGAATATAAAAAGTTTCCCTTATTTTCGCTCATAAGGGCAAAAACAAGGGAAAATACATAACAGTTGAGTTTGTAACAGGCGAAAACCCTAGTAATATCAAGGTTTTTTAGAGTATAGGACAGTTAATGTCTGATAAATTCCAATTTATTTACCCTTTTTGTTGAGTTGTGGTTAAGTATAATGCTGATGGGTTTTGCATATACTTTATCAAACAGAGGGGGATTTTATATATGGGTATATCGGTTTCGCTTTGGCAATTCATTGGATTTGCAGTTACATCCTTGCTTGGCACAGTACTGCATTTTTTATATGATCTGAGTGGTGAAGCTGCGTTTGTTGCTCTTTTTTCGGGCGTAAATGAGTCCACGTGGGAGCATATGAAGCTGCTGTTTTTTTCTATGTTTATCTTTGCACTTTTTGAAAAAAGATTCTTCCGTGATAAATCAAACTTTTGGTGTGTAAAGCTTATAGGTTTTTTAACCGGGCTTGCTCTTATTCCTGTGCTTTTTTATACCTACAACGGAGTTATAGGTAAGTCGCCGGACTGGATAAATATTGCAATATTTTTTGTTGCTGCGGCAGTGGCATTTTATGTTGAGACAAGGCTTTTCAAAAAGGAGAATTTTCGATGCTTTTCGCCCGCAATTGCCTTTGGTGTTATATGCCTTATAGGCGTTGCGTTTATTATATTTACTTTTTTAACGCCGGAGATTGGAATATTCAGAGATCCTTTAACAGGAACATACGGTATTTAACCAACTCTATAGAATCAGCCGAGACTACTATGAGCGCCTCGGCTGACTTTTTATTTTTTGAAATTTATTCTATCATAAATGGCATCTGACAGCGTGACAAATTCGGATATGTCAAGTCGCTCTCCACGAATATCGGGACGATGTCCTAAGGATTCAATTATTTCCTTTATTTCATCCTTTGTAAGCTCTCCAAAGCCGTTTGAAAGAGCATTTGAAAGTGTTTTTCTCCTCTGCTCAAAGGCCGCCTTTATAGTTCTGAACATCATTGATTCATCTTTTGGCTTATATGGGATGTCCTTATAGAGCTTGATACGAACAACCGCAGAATCTACCTTGGGCGCAGGAACGAAATTGTCCGCAGTTACTGTAAATAGTCTTTCTGCAACTCCGTAATAGGCAAGAACTGCGGTGATAGCACCATAGTCGGATTTGCCTGCCTTGGCGCAAAGACGATCTGCCACCTCGGATTGTATCATGATAGTGATAGCTTCAAAGGGCAGGCGGCTCTCAAGGAGCTTCATAAGAATTGGAGTTGTTATATAGTATGGCAGGTTGGCACATACCGACACCTTGCCTTTTTCAAAATATGGAGATAGCAGAGCATCAAGTTCGGTTTTCATTACATCCTGGTTTATTATTTCAACATTTTTATATTCGCCAAGGGTGTAGGAAAGAACAGGCAAAAGATTTTTGTCTATTTCAAGAGAAATGACCTTTTTATAACGCTCGGCAAGCTCTTTTGTTAGAACTCCGATTCCGGGGCCTATCTCAAGTATGGTGCTGTTTTCATTATCCGAGCAGGAATCTGCAATATCTGAAACAACCATGCCGTTTGTCAGAAAGTTTTGTCCAAGCTCCTTGCGAAAATTGATGCCAAAGGCTTGCATTATATTTTTGATTGTGCTAAGATCACATAAATTCATAGCCTGTACCTCGCTAAGTTTTCTGCTTCAATATATATTATCATATTTTCTCTAAAAAATCAAGATTTATTAAAATAACTATTGCTTTTTTTGCGATCATATGATATAATGACACTTACTTGCTAGAATGGCTCAGTTGGTAGAGCAGTTGATTCGTAATCAACAGGTCGTGGGTTCGAGTCCCATTTCTAGCTCCAACCAAGAAGGGGAACCGCTTTGCGGTTCCCCTTCTTGGTTTAAGATAAAAACCGACTTGAGCCCCACAA
The DNA here is from genome assembly GCA_045605745.1 of Eubacteriales bacterium. GTDB lineage: Bacteria > Bacillota > Clostridia > Oscillospirales > CAG-272 > SIG710. Next base: position 14,933 of record JAZUQN010000124.1, on the reverse strand, counting down.
ATTCCGAGAGGAATTTGTCAGTGCGTGCGCCGAGGTGAATATATGCTGCTGATAGATGAGGGCGCACGTTAGGGTTCGAGTCCCATTTCTAGCCTTCCTATTGTGTTGCCTTTTTCGACCATCTTTTTTCCTGTCTTTCGATATTCTTTCTATTTGGATTTGTTTGTTATATTTTAGTGTAAATTGCCCCCGAAATATAACAAGAGCGGAGGTTTTCCCTCCGCTCTCATCTGTTTGACATATTGAAATTTACTTCTTCAATACTTTTTTGCACCAAGTATGTTTGCTGCATTTGGGACACTTTAAGTAACGGGTAGTTCCCATGTGCATCGCATTAAGTGCCTGCGTATAGGTAGGCACAATCTCGTGGCCACAATTTTTGCACTTGTAAGCACCCACACTGACTTCAAGCTTTAATGCATAGAAGCACGGTATCAAAAACACGATGCAAACACCAAAAATTGCGACAAGCTGCCACACTCCTTCGGGTATTAAAAATGCGGCAATAAAGATACCTGCAATTAGGGCTGTCATACTTACAATCATAATTGCCCACATAGACGACCAAATCGTTTTGTTTTTCTTTTCTAATTCTTTCGCCATATCAAGCAAAAGCTGCTCGTTTTTCTGATTATTATTTTCCATATTGATTCTCTCCCCACTTAATAATTCATTTACACTGATGCAAAGAATATCACAGAGTTCAAGCATTATCGAGGTATCGGGCATTGCCACGCCCCGTTCCCATTTGGATATTGCTTTATCGGTGATCCCCAGTTTTTCTGCCAACTGCATTTGTGTTAAGTTTGCCTTTTTTCTGCATTCGGCAATAAATCTTCCGATTTTTATTTGATTCATAGGCTACCTCCTTTCGCATACATTGTAACAGCTATTTCGCATTAAATACACCCACCATTGGTTTAGTGAGGAGAAGTAAACCTATGGTGGAGTGAAATTGCCCGTCAAATTGGAATTTACTTGCCCTCTTTATCCTGTTTGGATACCAGAATGATTGAACCAACAAGCAAGGCAACTCCAAGGGTAAAAAAAACACATCCCACAACCGTATTCAACTGATTTGCAAAGAAACCAATCATTCCAGCACCAGCAGCACAGCAAATTACTTGAAAAGCTTTTTTCATAAAATCACCTCGTCAAATTCTTTTTTGTCGAACGGTTTATAAGTCAATTATATCACAAGAATATGAATAATTCAATATTGCTTCCGATCGATATGCGGTTGACTATGTTTATTTGCTTATTGCCCCCGATAGCTATTGACAACATTGTCGAAAAATGGTAATATATATGTATATTTACCTATATTATTTAATTATTTAATGTCATTTGATGAAAGGTGCGAAAGTATGATCTGTCCTAAGTGTGACACATGGATACCGGACGACTCGAGAAGATGTCCTTCTTGCAAGGAACTTCTTAGAAAAAAAGAAGAAATAAAGGAAACGGTGGATGAGCCGGTTTTTGAGGTTGTTGAGAAAAAGAAGAAAAAATCTAATGTGTTGACGTCACCAAAGCCGGAAGCACCGGCAGTTAAAAAGGTCGAGCCGATTAAAAATCCTCCGCAAAATACAGAACCAATCAAAGATAGCGAGCCACAGAAGGTGGAAACGAAGTCTGCGCCAACGCCTCCTCCACCACCGCCCAGAATTGATCCTCCTCAGCCCCCAAAGGCTGAACCGCCAAAGAATACAAGCTATACGCAAAACAATCAGAGTGCAGGTATTAATAGCTATTCGGCCACTTCGGGATTCGGTAATGTTCAGAAGCCTGCAAATAACACGCAGAATAACAATTGGTCTGCACAAAATTCAAATTCTGCTTATAAGGGCAACCAAAGCTATTCAAATGTTAGCTACAGGCGCGGTATTAACAAGGTTATATACTGCATTTTGGCACTTCTTCTCGGAACGGTAGGGGCACATAAGTTTTATGCCAAAAAATTCTTTGCCGCTATTGTGTATATAATCCTCTCTATAAGCGGACTTACAGCCATCACCTTGATACTTATCATTTATGATATCTATGTGGCGGTTAAGAAAACTGCGGATGCATATGGAAACATATATTTTTAGTTGAGCGGTAATTGACTTTTTAAGGAGAAAATAAATGATCTGTCCAAAATGCAGTGCTTGGATTCCCGATGATTCCAGGCGGTGCCTTAGCTGTGGTGAAATTCTCAGAAAAAGGATCGTCCCGGATGAAGAAACAGAAGCTAAGCCTAAAGTTAAAAAAGAAAACGACAAAAAAACAACCGCTGAGATCTCTTTTTCTGAGGCCGACGAAAGAAGAAACGTAGAGGAGCAGAGCTCCTCGCAAAAAAAGCAAGCCACAAAAGAAGCCGGTTCTAAATCCGAAATATCAAAAGATGTAAGTGATAGTGCTGAGAGATCAAAAAGCATCGTTTACTCCTCGTCCCTTTGGGAAAAGTGCACAAAAATATATTTGATATGAATAATTATCAGTCTTGGAACTTGGATATTTAATATCGTTAGATTTGGTTATCAGATAGAGCTGCTGACGCTCGTAAGTATGCTTGCTTGGCTTGTTCCTTATATCGCTATGAAAAAGAGAAGCCCAAAGCTTATGTTTGGGGCTTTGGCTGTTCGCAGTGTAATCTCCATTGTGAGTATAAATGCGTCCTTTGGCTGGTATGATGAAATTGGTGACCTAATAATTATGCTGTTTAGGAACTATAATTATGATCTATATAATCTTAATTATGTTCTTTGTGGGGCTGTGCTGCTTTTCTGCTCCTTTAAGCTTTGGGACAGACCCTTTATGAGGTATAGAAAAGCATACTCTCTTATATTGATACTACCTATGGCACTTGCAACACTAAGCTGGACGGGGAGTATGAAATATCTTTTCAGCTCATTTACAGATATGGTTTGGGGTATTTCTAATGTTGCCGAATTTTTGGCGGTTTGCGCTCTGGCATATTGGATCGCAGACTATTCTCCTGTGGGCGCCGGATATTACAGCTCTAAAAATAATAGAAAAACCGCAAATAATACGGTGAATAACTCATCTTATGTTGACTATATACGCAATGCTGTTCGTACAACCGGAAGATCTGCCGTGTTTATAGTTGCGCTTGCGCTTTTGACCATCAATTGCCTTAAGCTTCTTGACAGCGGAATCGGTTATGTGAATTTTTCCGATATTATAAATCCAATTGCAGAAGCTCTGGAAATGAGTGAGCTGAGATATGTGGCATACTATATAGACAATGAGATAAACGATGTGCTATATAATGTGGGCGGTGCGGTTAGCGGCATTAAGCTTATATTGAATTTGCCCACAGTGCTCATAATTGTCGGGCTTTGGATGTGCTGCATTGGTTCATTCAGCTCGGGTAAGGATCTGAAAACTACGGCAGGCGGATGCAAGCTTTTGAAATTCATTGTTGTGGCAGAATGTGCTGTTAAGTGCCTTTCCTATGGCATTATTCTTTGCGTATCCATTGCTGGGGTTGGCGATTATTCAGAGGAGCTTGCAATGCTTTTGACTATAGCGTTTGTGACCTTAATAGTTGTTGAGATAGTTAAGTGCAGCCTTATCAAAAGGGCGTTGAATGTAGCGATCGATGCCGCTGTCGGACGCTATGCTTTGGGCGAAACAATTCCCGGGTTCTTAACATTTTGCTTATATTTTGCAGGTATTTGGGGTATTATTTTCTCAGGATTCAGCTTTGATTCTTTGATGATACCGGTTGCCAATCTGATGCTTGGTATAACCCTTGGCGGTTTCAAGAAAAAACTGCTTAAGAATACCGCAGCGTGATGATTTTTTATAAAATTTATTTGTTAAAAAAGAAAATCCACCGATAACTATCGGTGGATTTCTTCCGCTTTTAAGAGTGATTTATGCCTGAATTGTAAAAAATTAAGAAAATGTTGACAAATCAACAAATTTGGAGTATAATATAATTGTTGACATCTCAACATCTTTGAAATACATTCTCAAAAGGGAGATATGATTATGAGTGATTATGTGCTTTTTACCGATTCGGCTTGCGATATAAGGCCTGAAATTCTTAAGAGTTGGGGCGTTGAATATGTTAGCCTGCTGTTTAGATTTGAAGGCTCTGATGTGGAATATTCTAATGGCGATATGCCTGAAAAAGAATTTTATGACAGGATGCGTGCAGGAGGAATTGCAAAAACCTCTGCCACAAACACAGATGTATTCAACGAAGCATTTGAAAAAATTTTAAAGCAGGGGAAGGATCTGCTTTATATAGGCTTTTCTTCCGGCCTCAGTGCAACATATAATTCTGCAAAGATAGCTTCAAAAGAGCTGAGCAAAAAATATCCCGATCGCAAGATATTAACAGTTGACAGCCTTGCCGCTTCTGCAGGCTTTGGTCTGCTTCTATATCTTGTTCTTGAAAAAAAGAAGAGTGGGGCAACAATTGAAGAGGCTGCGGCATTTGCAAAGGAGATTAGACCCAAGATTTGCCATTGGTTTACTGTTGACGACCTTGTTTATCTTAAGCGAGGCGGAAGAATAAGTCCTGCAGTTGCTCTCGTTGGAACAATGCTTGGAATCAAGCCTGTTCTTCATGTTGATGGAGAGGGACATTTGATTAGTAAATCTAAGGTCAGAGGAAGAAAGGCGGCTATCACAGCGCTGGCGGATAAATTTGCAGAGCTTGCCGAAGATAAAGAAAACGGAACTGTATTTATTTCTCATGGCGATTGCCGTGAAGAGGTAAGGATTCTTGAGGATATGCTGAAAGAGCGATTTGGCGTAAAGGTAGAGATAGTCACCTATGTTGGTCCTGTTATCGGTGCTCATGCAGGTCCCGGCGTTATAGCTTTGTTCTTTGTGGGCAAGGAAAGATAAAAGTAAAAAAACAAAAAAGAGGCGAAAGCCTCTTTTTTGTTTTGGTGGAGACAGCAGAACTCGAATCTGCGACCCCTTGCATGTCAAGCAAGTACTCTAACCGGGCTGAGCTATGCCTCCATAATTATCCCCAACAGTATACCATAAATTCGCTTTTTTGTCAATGGGATTTTTTCAAAATATATGAGAGTTGAGTGTTGAATTGTCACCTCTCATTGACAATTCAACAGTCCATGTTCCACAATTGACTTTTTGCTATTGACAAAAGGGACGAAATGTGGTAAAATACTTTAAATGCTATGATAAAGCTTGCCTTTTTTAATGTGCAGTTCAGAGACGGCTCGCCTTGGCTGAAAGCGGCCGCTGATACCGAAAAAGTGCGTTTCTCTTTGGAGCAGAGCAGGGGAAGAGAGTTTTTAGATTTCTTTGTAGCTTGCTACGGGTCATTCCGTTAAAGATATGATGAGTTGTCTGCTTTACGGCGGAAATTCAGGTGGTAACACGAAGCTTTTGCTCCGTCCTGAAATATGGGCGGAGCTTATTTTTTGCAATAATTTTGAAAGGATATATATGGCAATGATGGAAGAGAAGATTCGCGAAATACGCGAGGAAATCGAAGCTAAAATCGACAGCTTTGATTCATCAAAGGCGCTTTATGAATTCAGAAAGACCTTTCTTGACAACAAGGATGGCAGAATAGCACAGCTTATGAAGGGCATGAAGGATGTTCCGAAAGAGGACCGTCCTGCTTTTGGTAAGGTTGTTAATGAAATTAAGAGCTGGGCTATTGCTCGCTTTGATGAAGTTGACGAAAAAATGAAGAAGATAGAGCTTGACAGACGCAATTCCGAGGAAGCTGTTGATGTCACTATGCCTGCGGTTAACACAAAGGTGGGCACTCTTCACCCCGACACTTTGATTGTAAACGAGCTTATTGATATTTTTGCCGGTATGGGCTTTGAGGTATTTGAGGGCAATGAGATCGAAAACGATTATTATAATTTCACAGCACTCAACACGCCTGAGGATCATCCCGCAAGAGATATGCAGGATACATTCTATGTTTCAAAGGATTTTCTTCTTCGCACACAGACCTCAGCCGGTCAGATCCATGTTATGGAGAATAAAAAGCCACCGATTAAGATACTTTCACCTGGTAAGGTATTCCGTTCTGACGATGATGCAACTCATTCTCCAATGTTCTCTCAGATGGAGGGACTTGTGGTTGACAAGGACATCACACTTTGTGATCTTAAGGGTATGCTTGATACATTTTCTGCCCGAATATTCGGAGAAGGCGTTGTAACAAGACTGCGCCCATCTTATTTCCCATTTACAGAGCCCTCTGTTGAGGTTGATGTAAGCTGCTTCCAGTGCGGTGGTAAGGGCTGCAAGCTCTGCAAGGGTACAGGATGGATAGAGGTTCTCGGTGCCGGAGTTGTTAACCGCCATGTGCTTGAAAACTGCGGAATCGATCCGGATGAATATTCCGGCTTTGCCTTTGGAATGGGCGTTGAGCGAATTGCAATGCTGAAATACGGCATTAACAATATTAAGACCCTGTTTGAATCCGACACAAGATTCGCAGAGCAGTTTAAGAACTGATGGAGGTATAAAAATGTTAGCACCGCTTAGTTGGCTTAAAGAATATGTTGATATAGATGTTAACGCAAAGGAGCTTGAGAGACTGCTGTTTTCGGTTGGCTTTGAGGTTGAAGAGCTTATCGAGCTTGGCAAGGATATTTCGGGCGTTGTTGTCGGTGAGGTTAAAACCTGCGAGCTTATTCCCGACACCCATATCCATATATGCACCGTTGATTGCGGAGACAAGGGCACCTTCCAAATCTGCTGTGGAGCTGATAATGTTCGTGTCGGCGGCAGATATCCTGTGGCACTTGTTGGCGCAACAGTTTATGCAACGGCAAAGGATCATGTTACAATTGAAGGCGTTATGACCATAAAGAAGGGTAAACTCAGAGGCGTTGATTCTGAGGGTATGCTTTGCTCCGGAGTTGAGATCGGCGTTAGCGAGGATATGTATGAGGGCGGAGGATATTGCGGCTTGCTTGTGCTCCCTGAGGATGCTCCTCTTGGCGCAGATATCAAGCCTATCGTTGGTCTTGATGATTATATATTTGACATTGGAATTACTGCAAATCGTCCTGATTGCCAGAGCATTATCGGTATTGCAAGAGAGGTTGCCGCAGTTCTAAAAAAGGAATTTAAAATGCCGCCCCTTGATTATGTTGAGGATGGCAAGCCACTTGATTTTAATGTGACTGTTGAAGCTCCCGATCTCTGCCCAAGATATATTGGACACTATGTTTCAGATATAAAGATCGGCAAGTCGCCTGCTTGGATGCGCCGAAGGCTCAGCATGGTGGGCATTAATTCAATTTCAAATATAGTTGATATCACAAACTATGTGCTGAAAGAATTTGGCCAGCCTATGCACGCTTTTGATCTTGCAGATCTTCAGAATACAGAGATCGTTGTCAGAAGAGCAAAGAATGGCGAGAAGATCGTCACCCTTGACGAAAAAGAATTTGAACTTAATGAAAATAATCTTGTTATCTGTGACGGAAACCGTCCTGTTGCCCTTGCAGGCATTATGGGTGGACTGAATTCAGAGATAAAGGACACAACGAAGGATGTGATTTTTGAATCTGCAAAGTTTGCCCGTGACAATGTGCGAAAGACGTCGAGAGCACTTGGGCAAAGCTCTGATTCAAGCTCCCGTTTTGAAAAGGGTGTTGATGAATATTCCACACAGTGTGGCATGAAGCGTGCTCTCAATCTTGTTTGCCAGCTTGGATGCGGCAAGGTTTCTTCTGTTCACGTTGAAAAGAGCGTAAAGGGAGAGATTAACTCTACTCCCCTAACGGTGAGCATAGAAAAAATGAACGGTGTGCTTGGTATCAAGGTTCCCGATGATGAGATAATAAGACATCTTTCTGCACTTGGCTTTGAGCCGAAGATAGATGGTGATTCTCTCAGCGTTATGGTTCCTCCATACCGTGATGATATCGAGGGACACGTTCAGGATATAGCCGAGGAGGTTATACGCTCCTATGGATATGATAACATCGTTCCCACATTCCTTAAATTTGCAAGCGTAACCTGCGGCGGTCTGAATGAAGGTCAAAAGACTGTCAACCGTGTTAAAAAGACTCTCTGTGGTCAAGGATATAGCGAATCGATGTTCTATTCCTTCTTCTCTCCAAAGGATCTTGATATGCTTAAGTTTTCCGAGGATGCAAAGGAAAGACACGCCATAAGACTGCTGAATCCCATTAGCGAGGACCTTTCTCTTATGAGAACAACTCTTGTTCCATCCATGATTAATGCGGCTGTCAGAAATCTGCGCCGTGGAAATATGGAAGGCAGATTCTTTGAAATAGCAAGCATTTTCGAGGCAGATGAGCTGCCGCTAAAGGACTATCCCAGAGAGCATAAGATGCTTTCTATCGGTTCATTTGGCGATGGCGAGACCTTCTTCACTATAAAAGGTGCAACAGAGGCTCTTGCAAAGGAATTTGGCGTGGAATTTAAATATGAAAAGGGCAATGTTCAGTATCTCCATCCCGGCATGACTGCGAATATCCTTTGCCAGGGTGAGGTCGTTGGCTTTATGGGCAAGCTGGCTTATGATGTTTGCGAAGAGCTGGCAATTGAGAAGCCTGTGTTTGTTGCAGAGCTTGATTATGAAAAGCTTGTGGCAATGTTTAATACCAATATCGTTTACAAGCCTATTCCGAAATTTGCATCAGAGGAGCGTGACCTTGCTCTTGTTATGGATGAGTCTGTTACCTGCGGTGCAATCGAGGATGCAATAAAATCATCCTGCAAATATATCACAAGCGTAACACTTTTTGATGTTTATCGCAGTGAGCAGATCGGTGCAGGCAAGAAGAGCATGGCATTCAGCCTTGTGTTTACACCCGATGATCACGAATTTACAGGAGAAGAAATTGACGGATATGTAAGCAAGCTTCTTCGCAAGCTTTCCTACACTATGCAGATAGAGATAAGATAAAAACTCGGGCGGGAGGATATGCATTTTCTTTGCATATCCTCCCGCAAAATCATCGGTAAGCTCCCCCGATATTACCCACATTGAAAAAATGACCTAAAATTAAGAATTTCTTAATCATTTGCCCACTTTTCTTTTAAGAATTTTTCTGGTAAAATATATACGGAGGTGAGGCAGATGAATCATATTCTCATATGTGATGACGAAAGAGATATACTTTCTGCGCTGAAAATTTATCTGACAACAGAGGGATATGGAATCTATGAGGCAGAGGATGGCATTGAAGCACTGGATATCCTGAAAAAGCACGGAGAGGACATCAAGCTTGTTTTGCTTGACATAATGATGCCGAGAATGGATGGTATCACGGCTATGTCCAAAATACGGGAGGAATATAATATCCCGATAATTTTGTTGACGGCGAAAAGCGAGGATACAGACAAGGTGCTTGGGTTGAATGTAGGTGCGGATGATTATGTTACAAAGCCCTTTAATCCTGTTGAGCTTATGGCAAGAGTGCGCTCTCAGCTCCGCAGATATATGACGCTTGGCGGAGATCAGAAAAAAGAGTCAAAGGAGCTTCTTCGGTGCAATGGGATAGAGCTTGACACGGCTACAAGAGAGGCTCGGGTGTTTGGTGAGAGCATTTCGCTCACTGCAACAGAATATGAATTGCTAAAGCTTTTTCTTGAGAACCCCGGAAAGGTCTTTTCCACCAAAGAGATATATCGGCTCGTTTGGAAGAGCCCCCCGATAGGAGAGGAAAACACCATTGCAGTTCATATCCGTCATCTAAGGGAAAAGATAGAAATAAATCCTGCAGAGCCCCGATGTCTCAAGGTCGTTTGGGGACAGGGATATAAGCTTGAAGATGATAAGGGGGGAGATAAATGAAAAAAAGTCTGATAATAAAGGTTTTTGCGTTTATTCTTTGCACGGTTTTTCTAATAACAGCGGCACTTTCAGCCTTTGCTGTTTTTGCAATGGCCGAAAGCGGGTTCTATATAAAGCCTCTTGAACAGATAAGAAAATCTGCGCTAAATAATACTATAAACACCTGTGCTGCGGAAGCGGCAAGAATATTCCATTATGATTCGGATGAATATTTTTATGAGTTTGTTCAGCGAAGAAATCTCTATTTTGAGATAAGAGACGGCAGCGGTGCTGTTGTTTATTCAAATTATAAAGGGCAGAGTGCAGTTTTTAATAAAACCTTTATTTCATATTTTGAGGATCCTGTCTATGGAGAAAATAGTGATTCCGAAGTAGTGGAGACCGATGATTTTAGGACAACAACGATTGAAAGCGAGACATTGCCATATTTTCACGATACTGCAGCACCGGATGAGATAGTAAGTGAAAACTCAAAAAGCTATTATTATAACGATCCCACCTATAAAATATTTGAATATTCGGTAACGGTATATCTTCCGAGCGAATATTTTACCACAGATATGATATCCTTTATTGACGGTTTTATATGCGGTCTTTATCAGATGAAGGACGCTTTAGGCATAATTTTCCTTGGCTCACTTTTTCTTTTCATTGTCCTTTTTGTTATCTTGTGCTCGGTTTCGGGCTGGAAAAAAGGCTTTGACAAACCTCGCACCTGCTTTTTTGATAGGCTGCCCTTTGATTTGTTCACGCTGATATATTGCCTTGCTGCTTATGTCATCTTCTGTATTTTCAGCGAAATTTATTTTGAAACCATCGAATTTATAGCTGCGGTTGTTTTGACCATAGTTTTCGGTTCCCTATTGCTCGTTTCTTATTTTTATAGCCTTGCGGCAAGGGCAAAAACCGGTGAGCTGATAAAAAATACTTTTGTTTTTATCGTTTTGTCAGGCGTTTATAAGGCCATCAGATTCGTTATCCACTTTATTTTAAAAATATTTAACAATTTACACATTTATGGCAAGACAGTGGTTTTGCTGTTGCTTGGCGGTCTCTGGAGCTTCATCACGTTACTGTTTGCCTTTGATGATAGCTATGAGGGAAAAATATTTTCTGCTGTTTTGTGGCTTGTGGGTGGAACAATTGTGTCGATTTTTGCGTTATATTTAACAGAGGGCATGAATAAGCTCGTTGGGGACAGCGATAAAATTTCAAAGGGTGAGATCGGTCACAGGATAAATATAGATCGTATGCCATCGGTGTTTAAGGCTCACGCTTGTTCTATTAACAATATTGGTGCAGGTATGGCTGTTGCGCTTGAAGAGAGAATGAAAAGTGAAAGGCTTAAAACGGAGCTTATTACCAATGTGTCACACGATCTTAAAACTCCTCTTACATCAATTATAAACTATATTGATCTTATAAAAAACGAGCGTAAAGACGGCAACGGTGATGAGGAAAAGATATCAGAATATATTGAGGTGCTTGACCGTCAATCTTCACGCTTGCGAAAGCTTACGGAGGATCTTGTTGAGGCTTCAAAAGCTCAGAGCGGCAATCTTGAGCTTGAAAAAACTCAAATAGACCTATGCGAAATGATAGCTCAGATAGATGGGGAATATTCTGAAAGGCTTAATGCACCGGGGCTTTCTATGATATCAAGATATCCGGAAGATTCGGTTATGATAAATGCAGATGGTAAGCATATTTGGCGTATATTCGATAATTTGATGAATAATATTTTGAAATATTCCATGGAGGGAAGCCGGGTCTATATTGATGTGGAAAAAATTGAAAACAGGGCATATGTAATATTCAGAAACACCTCGAAGTATCAGCTTAGAGTGAGACCCGATGAGCTGACAGAAAGATTTGTCAGAGGAGATGTCTCAAGACATGAAGAGGGAAGCGGTCTTGGCCTTTCAATTGCACGAAGTCTTGCAGAGCTGAATGGCGGAAGGCTTGAGATATTTACAGACGGAGATCTTTTTAAGGTGGTTCTCAGTTTTGATGAGATGAAGCTGTCCCATGAAGTAACGGAGGATAATTAAACAAATTAAGGTATGAAAAAAACGGATATCGGGAAATGCAGTTTTCTTGCGGCAATGCTTTTGCTGGCCTTTGGCCTTTGCATCGCAATGTTGGGCTGCTCGAAAAAGGAAAAAGCGGACTTAACATATAGGAGAGCAGCAGTTTTGCACATAGAGGGACAAAACGGAGCGATTGAGCATATTGAAAACGAAGCGGAAGATGCGCTTTCGCTTCATGCCGCTCAGGCTTTTGTTTATGATGCAGAGCTCGGCAAATATATATATCTTTGCGGAGAGGAAAAGATACTATATCCTGCAAGCACAACAAAGCTTTTAACAGCACTCTATGCCCTAACACTGCTTTCTCCCGATACTCTGATAACCCCCGGAGACGAGCTTGATCTGAAAAACGAAAAATCTGCAATAGCTTTTATAAAAATGCATCACACGCTTTCCGTTGAGATGCTGATAGAGGCAATGCTGCTTCCATCGGGTGGAGATGCGGCTTATGCTTTGGCGGCTGCAGGGGGCAGGGCTTTGGCAGAAAAAAGTGTCACAGCTGCCGAAGCAGTGAAGCTGTTTGTTCTTGGTATGAACGAGTATGCTAAAGAAATTGGACTGTGCGGCAGTAATTTCACAAGTCCAGATGGCTTTCACGATCCGCAGAACTATTCCACCCTTGAGGATATGACCCTTTTGGCGCTTGAAGCATCGAAAAATGAGATCATTATGAAATATGCATCAATGCCAAGTGCAGATGTAACATATGCCAGCGGCCATATAAATACATGGCGCAATACAAACAGAATGCTTCATGAGGGAGATGTATATTATAGCCCCTATGTCACCGGACTTAAAACCGGCACTCTTGAAGGCAACAGCTGCCTTATAGCAACCTTTAAGCTGGGTGAAAAGCAATATATTGCAGGAGTATTTTCTGAAAAATCTGAAGAGCTCAGGTATATTGATATGAAGGATATTATTGAATTTTGCAAAGAAAGATAAAGGAAGCCAATGGATTTTAGCCGTGAAAATGTAAAAAAGAAACTGAAAAAAATTGCGAGGTTTTTGTTAAATCCCCGCCTTTTACTTTGCCTATTTGTTGCTTGGATGATAACAAACGGCTGGAGTTATATTTTTACATTTTGCGGAGCATATTTCGGCATAACATGGATGACTGCTGTAGGGGCTGCATATGCAGGTCTTTTGTGGTTCCCTTTTACCCCCGAAAAGCTGCTGACGGTTATTATAGCAATTTTTTTGCTCAGACTTTTCTTTCCGAAGGACAAAAACACATTGGCAGTTTTAAAAGAGGAGTTTGAGATGGCGAAAGGTGCTCTTAAAAAATTCAGGGATAAAAGGAAGGATATGGACAAGCATACATCGGATGAGTAATATATTTTGTGTTTATCCTTGACAGGCAGGTTTTTTTTGCTGTATAATATAACTGAAGGGTGGTGCTGTTTTTTGTATAGTTATTCCTATATGCCTATAAGAGATATAAAAAAGTGCTCTTTTGTGTCACTTTCGGGTTTGATCGTTGGTTTTGGTTTGCTTTATGCCTCTAATTTAATTCCATATGCAACCCTTCTTCAGGTTATTGGCATAGCGGTTTTGTCTATAGCTGTCTTTATGACAACCAGGTATATGGTTCGCAGATATGTATATTCGATTGTTGAGGCCGGAGAGGGAAGTTATGATTTTGTTGTGAATGAGATCAGCGGAAATCGCTCAAAGGCGGTTTGCCGAATCGCTATGGATGAGATAACTGATTTTGTGTATAGCGAGAACGGAAAGACTCCCCAAAAGTATGCCGGCAAAAACGGAAAAGATATCCTGAGATTTGACTATTGTCAGGATTTTATGCCAAAGGATTCGCATTATTTGTACGCCCATCTGAGAGAAGGTAAGGTGTCAATCAGATTTTCCCCTGATAAAAAGCTTGTGGATATTATTGAGACTTTGCGTCCGAGGGAATATGACCCGGTGAATGGGGAGGCAAATAAACCTGAAATATAATGGTGCAAAGAATCGAAATTTGGCAACATTAAATTTTTAAAGAAGCAAAAATATTTAAAAAAGCTCTTGACAAATAAGGCAAACAGGAGTATAATATACGGGTACGAGTTCTGCAATGGCCCCTCGTATCTTTTGGAGAAGTACTCAAGAGGCCGAAGAGGCGCCCCTGCTAAGGGTGTAGGTCGGATTTAACCGGCGCGAGAGTTCAAATCTCTCCTTCTCCGCCAACGCAAAAAGCACACCGAAAGGTGTGCTTTTTGCGTTGGAGAAAGAGTTTTTGGCGAGCGCCGGGGACCGGCAAGGGCTTCGAGCAGGAGCGCGCCCGGTGGGCGAAGAAGCGAGTGCGAGAAGGGAGAAAATAAGGAGCCGTGGGGCGGAAGTCCACAAGGCGACTATATTTTCGAGAGGGCAGCTGGCTGATTCAAATCTCTCCTTCTCCGCCAGTCTAAGAACCCTTGAAAATGCTGAAAAACTCAGTATTTTCAAGGGTTCTTGCCTTTTTATGATTATTCCGTTTTTTGCTCATTTATACCCTTTTTTACCCATAAAATGTTGTACAAATGTTGTACTAATTAAAAAACGCAGATTTGTGCAACCGCTTTTTCGGAGGTTTGCCGAGAGCTTCGGGTCAATAAAGAAAATAAATGATATAAAACAAAAGCCAACAGGCGAGGAGCACCGTGCTCCTCGCCTGTTGGCAATAAATGACCAAAGAGTATATAAATCAACGATGGTATTATATCACCTACCTAGTCGAAAGTCAATAAAAATTATTCGACCAATTGTGACACTGCGTGAGCATCGATGCCGAGCAGAGCGCAGTCAAGAGCGAGATTGACAGGAAATACCTCACAGCATAGCGGCAAGATCATCATTAACAAGCTGTGCGTGCTCAACGCTATATGGATTCATAAGTACATCCTCTTCGGTGATGAACTGCCACAGCATGAGCCTTTTTGCCATCATTGATATCAAGATCATCAATCACTGCTATGAGAGCAGCTTTTGTTATATTTGTCCTGCCGGTTGTTTCGTAACGATATTCTTCCGCATCCTTTAACACCTTGATATAAAGCTGAGGCTTAATG
>JAZUQN010000123.1:0-1681 GCA_045605745.1 Eubacteriales bacterium | reverse complement strand
AAGCCGCAATATCCTCTGCAATCTCCCCACTTACAAGCTCTGCCACACCAACATAAGGCTCTTCACCACCAATATCCCTGATAATATTCAGCATACCGCGCCCAACAGCAGCACCCACATCAAGCTTTCCGTTTGACTTTTTGGGAACATCAACATCGGGATTCTGTATATAACCGCGAACATTTCCATAGTAATCGCCAACAGCAATCAGCTTACCGGCAGGGCCATCTCCATTTATCGTAACAGAGATAGTATCGTCCTTATTCCCCAGCATACAGCCCATAAGTGAGGTTGCAGTGAGCAGCCTTCCAAGCGCAGCAGTGGCAGTTGGAGTAGGCTTAAACTTTTCCACCATAGAGTTAACTATAGCTGTAGAATTTATTATGTGTATTCTTGCGCTTCCGTCCTGTGTCATTGCGCGCAAAATAGTAGCAGTCTCAGACATATTTTTCATCCTTCTTTTTATTTTTTTGCTCTTGCAACAATGTACCAACGCTCATTCTTTTCCTCAATGCCGGAAAAATCATAATCTGAAAAGGCATCAAGCCATTCAAAGCCACATTTTTTAAGGGTAGCCTTTATTTCATTAAGCTCATATTTCCGTTCTCTTTGATGTTCCTCTGAACGAGTGTATTTTCCATTCTCATCCTCAGAAAAAAGCGTTAGATAAAAATCGCAAATTCCTGTTTTTTCGCAATAATAATTTTGCCAACCGCAATAAACAGCAGAATTATCGATCTCATCCTCAAGAATATATGCGTTATCTCCATAAATATTTCTAAATTTAAAGGGGGTATTTATGTCAAAAATAAAAATTCCATCGGGGTCAAGGTAATTATGCACGGTTTTTAAGCAGTCCTCAAGATCATCGTCGCCTGTCAAATAGTTTATGCTATCGAGACAGCAAACAACGGCCCCAACCGTCCCATAAAGCTCAAAGCTCCTCATATCCTGCAAAAGATATAATATGGGCAGGCGATATTCATCATCCTCGCCAAAATTCACATAAGCCCGCTCACTTGCAACAGAAAGCATCTGCTCTGAGCCGTCAACACCTATCATATCATATCCTCGTCCGGCAAGCTCGGTAGTCAAACTGCCGGTACCACAGGCAAGATCAAGAACTATCTCAGGCTTGCCCCCCAGATACCTATCAAATAATGCTTCAATAAAATCAGCCCATTTAGCATAGTCAATGTCTGCATTCAGCTTAT
Source organism: Eubacteriales bacterium (assembly GCA_045605745.1). Lineage (GTDB taxonomy): Bacteria > Bacillota > Clostridia > Oscillospirales > CAG-272 > SIG710. The sequence continues at coordinate 467 of JAZUQN010000123.1, read as the reverse complement.
CATAAACGTCTGCAATAACGTCATATCCCTCAGTCATGCTTATCCTCCTCCATGCGAGAAAAAACAACAGTATAGCCGTCATTTCCATATTTGAGCGCACGGTTAACTCGGCTTATAGTTGCAGTGCTAAGTCCTGTCAACTCAGCAATTTCCGAATACACCTTGTTTTCTCTGAGCATTTGGGCTGCAGTCATTCGTCTTGACATCTCTCTAAGCTCTGGGATAGTGCAAAGATCTTCAAAAAAATCATAACATTCATCAAGATTTTTAAGCTTTAATATTCCTTCAAAAAGTCTGTCAATATTTTCATCCTTGATCTTGGAATTTTTCATTTTATGATCTTCCCTTCTCAATATTCAGCTTATCATAAAGGCTATATATGTCTCCTGCGGGCATAAGCACAAGCACATCTCCCTCCCTCAGGTCTTTATGCAGAGATCGTGCTATCTCATCGTTTCCGCCAACAT
>JAZUQN010000122.1:0-19916 GCA_045605745.1 Eubacteriales bacterium | reverse complement strand
CTTTGCTTTTTTGTAAAAAATAAATTTTTCACCAAATCTAATGTTGCCTGTTCCAAACAAAAAGCAGGTCTGCATAAGCAGACCTGCTTTTATGTATATTACTTTTTCAGCAGTTCTCTGATGTCCTTAAGGATATCGTCTGTTGTTTCCACAGGCTCTGCCGGTGCCTCGGGTTCGACGGTCTCTTCTTCCTTGTGAGCTTTCAGTGCCTCAAGCTTTTCTTTTGTCTTCATCATAACTCTGAGAACAACGAAAATGCAGAATGCAATCAAAAGGAAATCGATGATCCTCTGAAGCAAAACACCGTACTGAACCGAAATTTCGCCAACAAGTGCGCCGGCATCATCGAGAGTACCCTCTTTGAGAACCCATTTAAGCTCCTCAACGGTTTTGCCGCCTGTGAGCAGTCCCACAAGGGGCATAATGATATTGTTTACAAGTGCATTTACAATATCCTTGAAAGCACCGCCGATAACAACACCGACAGCCATATCAACAACGTTGCCTTTAGCGATAAACTCTCTGAAATCGCTCCAAAATGTGCTCTTTTTCTTTGCCATAACAGCCTCCATTTTTATAATATTAGTTATATTAAAGACTTATTTGTGATAAAGCCTTTTTTTCTGATATTTAGGTTCGCAAGTCAAATTAACACCAAGCTTTTTGAAGGTCTGAAAATCATCCTCTGCCAAAATAACTGTTGAATGGGCATCGCATCCCCTTAGCTTATCAAGCTGTTTCATTGCCAGCTCTGCATTTGGAGAAGTGACTGCACATATAGAAAGAGCAATCAGAAGCTCGTCTATATGTAGTCTTGGGTTTCTGTTTCCAAGATGACCTATTTTTAGCCTTGAAATAGGTTCGATTATGGTGTGTGAAATGAGAGCAAGCTCGTCCGGAATGCCTGCAAGATGCTTTAGAGCATTGAGCATAAGTGCTGAGGACGCACCAAGAAGAGGGGAGGTCTTTCCCGTGACTATAGTGCCATCGGGCAGCTCCATTGATGCAGCGGGAGCATCTGTTGCCTCCGCCTTTGCCAGCGCTGCACGGATAACCGGACGGTCATCTGTTGAAAGCCCTGCCTGCTTCATCATAAGCTCCATTTTATATATCATTTCGTCATTTGCTTTGCCTCGAACTCTATCGCAGAGAGCCGTATAATACCGTCTTATAACCTCAGCGTTTGCCGCTTTTGTTGTGACTTCATCGTCAATGATACAGTTTCCAACCATATTAACTCCCATGTCTGTGGGGGATTTATATGGGGACTTTCCAAGGATCTGCTCCAGCATAGAGCTTAGAACAGGGAATATCTCAACATCTCGATTATAATTTACTGCAGTTTCGCCATAAGCTTCGAGATGAAATGGGTCAATCATATTTACATCGCTAAGATCGGCGGTTGCCGCTTCATAAGCAATGTTGACGGGGTGCTTTAGCGGCAGGTTCCAGATTGGGAATGTTTCAAATTTTGCATACCCCGCCTTAATGCCTCTCTTGTTTTCATGATATAGCTGAGAGAGACAGGTTGCCATTTTTCCGCTGCCGGGGCCGGGAGCTGTGATGATAACAAGCTCTCTGGAGGTTTCGATATATTCGTTTTTGCCAAAGCCGTCTTCGCTAACGATATTTTCTATATCGGAGGGATATCCCTTGATATTATAATGGTGATATACCTTTATGCCCTGTGCTTCGAGACGGTGCTTAAATGCCTCTGCTACAGGCTGTGATTCATATCTGGTCAGCACAACGCTTCCAACATAAAGCCCAACCTCTTTAAAAGCATCAAGAAGCCTCAGAACATCAAGGTCATAGGTTATGCCAAGGTCGCCTCTGACCTTGTTTTTTTCGATATCGCAGGAGTTTATGGCTATAACCACCTCTGCCTTGTCCTTTAGCTGAAGCAGCATTTGGAGCTTACTGTCCGGCTTAAAGCCGGGCAGAACTCTTGAGGCGTGATAGTCATCAAAAAGCTTGCCGCCAAATTCAAGATAGAGCTTGCCGCCAAATTTGGCAATTCTCTCTCTGATATGCTCGGATTGCATTTTCAGATATTTATCATTATCAAAACCGATTTTCATAATCCTTCTCCTCAGCGGCATTTTATATCAAACTAAAAACAATTATACCACACCTATGAGCATTTTTCAATAGAAAAAACAAAATCGAACCACAAAAAACGACAATATTTTTATCTTAGATTTCTTTTACATATACATCTTGATAGCCATAGTGGTGATGTATGGGCTCGCCATCAAGAATAATATCATTTTCGGGTGTTATATAGCGCGATTCAAGCCTGCTGCCGTCAATTATCAGATCTCTGAAGCCCCACATTGAGTCGGTGGGCTTTGCATCTTTAACTCCGTAATATGAGTAATGACCGGTATAAAGCAGTGCCTTACCCCCAAAATCAGCGCCAAGCTCAATAATATTCGAGCGATGCACATGACCGCCGAAAAGGCATAGAATGCGCTTGTCTTCACGCAAAAGCTTTTTAAATTCTTCGGTTTCCTTCTCGGGATCGAAATGGTGAGCCATAAGCACTACCTTTTTATCGGGATAGTTTTCCATAAGTGCCTTGATGTATGCCACATCGGCCGGCACAAAGGTTCCGTCACTGTGCTCTGTTGGGTCAAGGTCTGCTCCAAAGGTATCAAGTAATATAAAAAGGAGATTGCCGCAGATGACAAAATCCTTTCTGTCATAGCCTGTTAGCTCGTTCCAAAGTCTGTCGCCGTATTGCTCGTGATTTCCGGCAATAAAACCTATCGGTATGCCGAAGTCATGAAAGCGAGTGACATATTCATCCACAAATTCTTTTGTTCTGCTTATGCCATCCTTTATATAGCAGCCTTGGATATCCCATTTCCAGTGGTCAAGAGAATAGTCACCAAGGAAAAACAGAGCATCAAATGGATCCTTTTTAAATTCCTCTTCAATGTGCCTTGAGAGTCTTTTCATTCTTTCTTCCGTTGAAATTCCATACCAATCGACATGGCATAGGTGGGTATCTGAAACGATTAAAAATCTTTTTCTCATAACATATCCTCGATGTTTCTTTGATTTATAATCAGAGAAAAGGGGCTTAGAAACCCCTTTTCCCGATTTAGAATAGTTTTGAATTATTCTGCAAATTTTGCAGAGCTTGCCCATTCAATAAAATATGGGCGGAGGGTGTTGTAGTCTAAATCCTTGGCTGCAAATTGTACAAGCCAAAATGCATCCGGTCCCTTAAAAACTGTTGTGAAATAGTTATATGTCTGCTTTTCGGATTCATTGAAAAATGTGTATTCAAAAGCGGTGAGACCTTCAACCTCACTGATAGGGCCGGGATTTCTTGATTTGTTTGCCTCATATGCTGCTTGAGCATATTCGTCAAGGGAAAAGAGCTCAAGGCCTGAAAAGTCTGTGAAGCTCTCTTTTATAATAAAGCAAGCGGCATCTGCAGAATCATAGCAGGTGGTATATCCATCATATTCGCTTTCAAAAAATCCTTCTGTCAAGGTTAGAGTAAGTCCGGCATCCGAAAAATCCTTTGATGCCATTTCATAAACTTTTTTACTGCCTGAGCCGAGGCAGCCTGCAAAAGAAAGGAGCATAAGAGTAGCAAGAAGTGCCGCAAGAAGTTTTTTAAACATGGTGATTTCCTCCTAAATATGTTATAATAATGTTACCACATTATAGCCCCATTGTCAATGATAATTCGGTATTTTTTGAAAATACCGAAAAAACAACAAGCCATCGCGTCGTACGCTCGCGATGGCTTGTTGTTTTTTTGTGGATATTAGCCGAACAGGTCTCCAGCGCCTATCTCGTTATCTCCCTCAGATGCAGTGATAACGTTTTCTACATCGAGAAGTACAATATCCATTTCGGGAGCAATGTAGTTCTTCATTGTTAGGATCCTCCTTTTGAATATTACCATGGATTTATATATTCAATATATGCCAAGGCAAGATGCTATAGCATAAAAATTGACTATTTTTTGCAGATGAGAAGTATACAACTATCCCACAGCAATTCATACAAGTATTTTACCACTATTTTTTTGTTTTGTCAATATAAATTATTGTTGTAAAACACTAAAAATTATGAAAATTAAGCGATTTTTGAAATCATTTTTTAAAATTTACAATTTGTTAATATTTGTGCTTGGGTCGAAATTACTTTGCCAAGGCGTTTGCAAGATTATATAGATCTCTTACATAAGCTTCCTTACGAGCGCAGAAATTACGCATTTCCTTTACTTGCTCTTCACTGAAGGCATCAAGATCGCCATCCTTCAGCTTTTTCTTATACATTTTATCGAGAGCAAAGGAATAATTGATGTCAACAGGAATTATCTCGGAATCTATTTCGCAGACAACCAGATTACTCTTTCCTGAGAGCAGAAGCTCAACAGCCTTTTCACCCATTCTTGAAGCTGCAAGACGATCACGCAGAGTTGGAATACCGCCTCTGACAACATGACCAAGTCTGTTAAAACGAGTTTCAATACCGGTTCTTTCTTCAATAATCTCGGTCAGCTCCTCGCCAAAATCCGATTTGATGCCGCCAACGCCTTCGCTGACGATGATCTGGAAGTTTCTCTTACCTTCCTTTCTGAGCTCTATCATCTTGTTGATGCAAGCCTCAACATCAAAATCTATCTCGGGAATTGCAACTGCAACAGCGCCCGAAGCAATGGCTGTGAGAAGTGCGATTTCGCCGCAGTGGCGCCCCATAACCTCTGTAACCATACATCTTGCATGAGATTCACCTGTATCACGCAGGCGGTCAACCATTTCAATAACAGTGTTCATAGCGGTATCAAAGCCAACTGTATAGTCGGTTGCTGAGATATCGTTATCTATAGTACCTGTAATACCGATGGTGGGTATGCCGTGATTTGTAAGGTCGGTTGCACCTCGGAAGGTTCCGTCACCGCCAATGGCAACGATAGCGTCAATGTGGTGCTTTTCGCAGGTTTTTATTGCCTTTGCCATCCCCTCAGGTGTTTTAAATTCATCGCAACGGTCGGTTAGAAGAAGGGTACCGCCCTTTGAAATACAATTTGAAACATCACGAGCGCTTAGGGGAATGACATTATCATTTATAAGACCGCTGTAGCCACCAAGGATGCCTACAACTTCAAGACCGTTTTCGATGGCAGTTCTAACAACCGCTCTAATGCTTGCGTTCATACCCGGAGCATCGCCACCGGAGGTAAGCACGCCAATCTTTCTGAATTTCATATATTTTTCCTCCGAAGAAACATTTATTCAAATAAATCACATTATATTTTAATACATTGTGAAATAAAAATCAACACATTTAGTATTATTTCCGTTATCTCTTATATAAATTTATTGATATTTTTCATTTCTCGATGAAAAAATCCCCATTTCTTATTTTATAAAAGAACAAAATAGGAGCATTATGCCGAGAAATGTAAAATTTAGGGCAGAGAATATCAATAAATATTTTTTTGCAGAGCCTCCGCTATTAACATATTCGCGAAATGTGATAAGGCTTGCAAGAGAGGAAATAAGAGTTCCGGTTCCGCCAATGTTGACGCCCACAAGCAAATCGGCATAATTATCGGTAAACTGAGAGAGAAGTATGGCAGAGGGAACATTGCTGATAAATTGGCAGGAGAGTGCCGAGAAAACAAGGGTATTCTTTTCCAACAGAAAGGAGAAAAATTCCCTTATTGCGTCAATTTTCGACATATTGCCTGCAAAAATAAAAAACGCCACAAACGTTAAAAGCAAAATATAATCTACATCTCTTAGTGCCTTGCGGTCAAGGAGTAACAGTGCAAAGGGAATCAAAGCAAGTCCCGACAGGTAGGGAACTACCCTAAATACCATAAGAATAGAAAATGCAAAAAGCCCTATATATATTAATGTCTTTACCTTTGGAAGAGGGGCAAAATCCCGGCTTTTAAGGGTGAGCTTGTCGCTTTTTATAGGCAGACAGCAAAGTGATATTAATGTGACGGCAAGGGCAAAGGGCGGAAACATTATTCTCATAAATTCGCCGTTTGCAATTCCGTATTTTTCATAAATATAAAGGTTTTGCGGATTTCCGAAGGGCGTGAGCATACCGCCAAGATTTGCCGCAATATTTTGAAGCACAAAGGTATAGGCCATATATTTTTCCTGGCCGGTACTTTTAAGAAGATAATAGCCCAGCGGCAGAAATGTGAGCAGAGCCATGTCGTTTGCTATCAGCATTGACCCGATAAAGGTTATGCATATAAGCATAAATATGGCAGAGCGCGCATTGCCCGCAAAGGTCACTATCTTTTCAGCAACCTTGGTAAAAAATCTGACATTTTTAAGTGCGCAAATAACTGCCAAGGTTGCAAAAAGGCAGCCGAGTGTTTTGAAATCAAAATAGCTTATGTATTCTGAATTTGGAGGAACAATGACACAGGTCACTGCTGCCAGAAAAACAGCGATTACAAACACTGTATTTTTACGCACAAAGTCTGCGATGACATGGAGAAGATCATGCAGGTGATTATGGTGTGTGTGTTTTGGATAATATGAGCCTACCATTTGGTTTTTTACACGCTTTCAAATAAGATTGTTATAAATTTTTATGGGATGACGCCACACATTTTTCATTTTCTATATAAACGAGAGCTTTTTCAAGCACATAGCGATCGTTTGCATGATCGAGCATTTCCTTTGCCCTTGAAAGCTCCACCCAAAAGGCTTCTGCTATCTCTCCCCGTCTTGGACGGAGATAATAGCGAGATGTGTATGCAAGAAAGTATACCACATCCTTTAGCACACCTTTTGTAGGGCTGTATGTTATTTTTTCCCTAAAATCGCAATTGATTTTTATCCTGACCGCAGTTTCTTCAAAAACCTCTCTTTCGGCAGTTTGACGCTCGGTCTCCCCCTCTTCAACATGACCCTTGGGAAAGGAGACCGGGCCGCCGCGAAACTGACGAATAACCAAAAGAAAAAGGCGATTTGGATTTTTTCTGTCTCTGCGGAGCACTATGGCTCCGCAGGATTTTTCAAATTTCAAAGCAGTTCACTCCGTTCAGCGTTCTATCTCTTCCATAATATAGGCCTCAAGAATGTCGCCCACCTTGATATCATTAAATCTGTCAAGACCAACGCCGCATTCATAACCGCTTGCAACCTCTTTTGCGTCGTCCTTAAATCTCTTGAGAGAGGAGATCTTATCCTCAAATATAACTACACCGTCGCGAACAACTCGTATTTGAGACTGGCGAGTTACCTTACCATCTTGGATATAGGAACCTGCAATAGTGCCCACATTTGGAACATGGATGGTTTGACGAACCTCAGCGTGTCCGAGAATAACCTCTTTATATTTTGGAGCAAGCATACCCTTCATTGCGGCAGTGATCTCTTCAATGCAATCGTAGATAACACGGTATGTGCGAACATCAACATTTTGTCTTTCTGCGCTGTCAAGAGCCATCTTATCCGGGCGAACATTAAAGCCGACAATGATAGCATTTGAAGCTGCCGCAAGCATAACGTCACCCTCTGTGATACCGCCGGTTGCTGCATGGATGACCTTAACCTTAACCTCTTCATTTGAAATCTTTTCAAGAGAAGCGCGAACCGCCTCAACAGAACCGCCTACATCTGCCTTAACGATTATATTAAGATCCTTAACGCCTTCTGCGATCTGAGCAAAGAGATCGTTGAGGTTAGCTCTTGCATTTGCCTTGAAAATTTCCTCTTTAGCCTTATCCTTGCGCTGATCGGCAAGTGTTCTTGCCATTCTTTCGTCCTCAACTGCCTGGAATTCATCACCTGCAGAGGGAACCTCTGCAAGACCGATGATCTCAACGGGAACTGAAGGAGCAGCACTCTTAAGAGTTTTGCCGTTATGGTCTGTCATAAGGCGCACGTGACCAACTGCACTGCCTGCGATAACGATGTCACCCTGATGGAGAGTACCGTTTTGCACAAGCACTGTTGCAACAGGGCCTCTGCCCTTATCAAGTCTTGCCTCGATAACGATACCCTTTGCACGGCGGTTTGGATTAGCCTTAAGCTCCTTAACCTCTGCAACAAGAAGTACATTTTCGAGAAGGTCATCAATACCCTGCCTTGTAAGAGCTGAGACGGGAACGCAGATTACATCGCCGCCCCATTCTTCGGGAACGAGATCATATGCTGTGAGCTCTTGCTTGATTGCATCGGGGTTGGCTGTAGGCTTATCCATTTTGTTGATTGCAACTATAATGTCAACGCCGGCTGCCTTTGCATGGTTTATTGCCTCGATAGTCTGTGGCATGATTCCGTCATCTGCAGCAACAACGAGAATAGCGATATCGGTTGCCATTGCTCCTCTTGCACGCATTGCTGTGAAGGCTTCGTGACCGGGAGTGTCAAGGAAGGTTATAGGCTTGCCATCAACTTCAACACGGTAAGCACCGATATGCTGTGTAATACCGCCTGCCTCGCCTGTTGTAACATTCGTATTTCTGATAGCATCAAGAATAGAGGTTTTACCGTGGTCAACGTGACCCATTACGCACACAACCGGTGCTCGGAGAGAAAGGCTTTCCTCGCTATCCTCTGTTTCGTCAAACAGCTTTTCCTCGATAGTAACCACAACTTCTTTTGTTGCGATGGCTCCAAGCTCATCTGCAACCAGATATGCGGTGTCATAATCAATGATTTGATTGACGGTTGCCATAACTCCCATCATCATAAGCTTTTTAATAACCTCACCTGCAACCACCTTTAGGCGCGAAGCAAGCTCGCCGACAGAGATCTCATCGGGAATAGTGATCTCAAGGGGTTTCTTCTTTACAGGCTGCTGGGGCTTTTTAACAAATTCTTCCTTATTCTTGCGATAAGGGTCACGGTTGTTCTGCTTTTTCAGCTTCTGCTTTTCACCGCGCATATTATGAGAATCTGTCACAAAGTTTTCAAGTCTTTCATCGTATTTTGAAAGGTCAACGGTGCTGGATCTTGTATCAACAACTCTTGTTGCACCCCTCTGACTGGGTTGATTTACCGTTCCCTTAGGAGTTTGACCTCTGACTATTGCCTGAGGCTGGAACTTAGGCTTTGGAGCTGATGGAATATAGTCCTCGCCGGGATTCTGGTTGAATCTCTGATTGCCGCCTCTCTGCTGACCCTTGTTTTTATCAAATCCGCCTTTGCGATCCGAGCCAAAACGGTCGCTCTGAGATCTGTCGCCATAAGGTTTTTGACTCTGATCGGCATTTTGACCCTGAGGTCTGTCACCATAAGGCTTTCGATCACCAAAACGCTCGCCTTGGGGCTTGTCGCCATAAGGCTTCTGTCCTTGGAATCTATCGCCATATGGCTTCTGGGGCTGCTGTATTGTCTGAGGACGGTCGGACTTGCGACTGCCTTCCTGTTTTTGTGGCTGTGATGCGGTCTGAGACTTTTCTGTTTTTGGGTTATCCTTTTCCTCAGCCTTTGGTTTTGCTTTTACTTCAGCTTTGGGCTCAGCTTTTATTTCAGTCTTTGGTTCTGCTTTCGCCTCGGGCTTATCTTCGCTCTTGATCTCAGGCTTCTTTTCTTCAGCCTTGATTTCAGGCTTTTGCTCATTGGCCTTTGGAGCTTCTTCTTTTATTTCTTTTGCTTCTGTAGCTTTTTCTGGCTTCTCTGCCTTTTCGGCTTTTTTCTTTGAGGGAATATAGGTAACTCCATCGATATAATCATCGATATTATCTATCTGATTTGCCTTTGTAAGCGTATCCAGAAATAAGCCAAATTCAACCGCTTCAAGCGTTGTCTGGCTTTTCACCTCAAATCCCTTTTCGCCGAGGAGATCTGTGATATCCTTGCCTTTAATACCGAGATCCTTTGCAAGCTGGTTTACCTTGAACTGATACTGGGTGTTTGATGCCATATAATAAATCCTTGTTTCACCCTGAGATGAAACTCCCTTTCCTTTTGATGAATAATTCTCTGTATATCCGAAACGTCACATTTGCGACGGTAAATCTTCAAGCTTTTTCATAATAGCCTTTGCCAGCCCCTCGTCTGTTATGCCAACTGCGGCAATAGTTGACCGTTTTCCGACAGCATCGGAAAGCTCCGACATTGTTATGGGCAATCTGACAAGCGCTGCGTCATAAAACGCACATTTATCCGAAAGCTTTTTGTGAGTATTTTCAGAGCTGTCTGCTCCTTCAAGCACAAGCGTACATTTTTTTGCGCCCTTAGCTCTCAGTGACTCACATATAAGGGGTGTTCCAAATACGGTCTTTCCTGCTTTGGCGGCAAGACCAATGGTCATTTTGAGTTTTGTCTTTGGAGTTGTTCCCATATTCTTTTCAGTTGTCAAGAGAAAGCTCCTCCTCAAGCTGAGCCCAAAGCTCATCGCTGATGCTGCACTCAAGCACTCTTGAGACTCTGCCGGATTTTCTCACTTTTTTCAGGCAGGAAACGCTGTGGCAAAGATAAGCACCTCTGCCTGATTTTTTACCTGTAAAGTCGAGTTCAACATTGCCTTCTGGAGTTCTGACGATTCTGATAAGCTCTTTTTTGCTCTTTTTTTCGTTGCAGCCCATGCACTGGCGCTGGGGCTGTTTCTTTTTTGAGATATTCTCATTTTTTTCTGCCAACGAAACACACCTCCAAACCGTTTTCGGTGAATTATTCAGCCTTTATATCGATCTTAAATCCTGTAAGTCTTGCAGCTAAGCGGGCATTCTGTCCTTCTTTGCCGATAGCAAGAGAAAGCTGATCGGGAGCTACTGTAACTTTGCAGCTGCGCTCGCCATCAAGAGTTACAGAGAGGACTGTTGCAGGAGAGAGCGCTGCCTTTATATATTCTTCGGGCACCTCGCTGTATTCTATGATGTCGATCTTCTCGCCTTTTAGCTCATCGACCACCGCAGCAATTCTCATGCCCTTATTACCTATGCAGGCGCCGACTGCTTCGACATCCTCGTCTCTTGACCAAACGGATATCTTGGTTCTTGAGCCTGCTTCTCTTGCAACGCCCTTGACCATAACTATGCCATCCTGAATTTCGGGAACCTCAAGCTCAAACATACGGCGGACAAGGCCTGAGTGTGAACGGGAAAGAGTTACAAGCGGGCCTCTGCTTTCCTTGCTTACCTCTGTTACGAAAACCTTTATCTTATCTCCAACACGAAGCACCTCGCCCGGGATCTGCTCGCTCCTTAAAAGAACGGCTGTGCTTGTATCGGTGTCGATAACTGCGTTGCCGTTTTCCGGGTCTATCTTGCTGACGGTTGCGGTTATGATCTCCTCACGCTTATTCTCATAAGCCTCCTGCATAGCTCTTCTTTCGGCCTCGCGTATGCCCTGGATGATAACCGACTTTGCGGCGCCTGCGCTGAGACGGCGGAAATTCTTTGTTTTAAGCTCGGTTTCAAGCACCTTTCCAAGAACATTTCGCTTTGAGAGGAGCTTTGCATCCTCAAGAGAAATTTCCGCAACCGGGTTTTCAACAACCTCAACAACGGTCTTCTGCTGATAAACCTTAACATCCTTTTTCTGAGGATCGATAACAACTCTTACATTTATATTGTTGCCGTGTTCCTTTTTATAAGCCGCAACAAGGGCGGCTTCAATTTTTTCGAACATATACTCCTTAGGTATTCCTTTTTCCTTTTCAAGCAGTTCGAGAGCGGTGAAAAATTCCTGATTCATTTTTCTTTCCTTTCAATTATTATATGTTAAAATTCATTATGCGTCAAAATCAAAAAAGGTGTTTATCTTTGCAATCTCGGTGCGTTTGAAGGTTTGGGGATTCTCGGAACCCTCGGTTTTGATTGCTATATTGCCCTCTTCTGTAAGACCCAAAAGGATTCCACGATAAAGCTTTGAGCCATCCATTGGTGCATAGAGCTTGATCTCTACATCCCAACCCTCACAGGCCTCAATCTGCATATCGTTTTTCAGATCTCGTTCGATACCGGGCGAGCTTACCTCAAGATTATAAGCATCTTCTATCGGGTCTTCTTCGTCAAGAAGCGGATCGATCGCCCTGTGCATTTTTTCACAGTCGTTTATATCGATGCCATCTTCGCTGTCGATAGTGATTCTGAGAACCCACTGAGCACCTTCTCTGACATATTCAACATCCCAGATGAAATAACCGAGACTTTCTGCCAGGGGCTCTGCAATGGCACGGACAGCCGTTACCACATTTCCGCCTTTTTTCGCCATTTTAAACTATAATCCTTTCAAAAAATCTACACAACAAATTGAGAGTGGACTTACGCCCACTCTCAATAAATCATGTTACTTTATGTATTATACCACACTTTTTTTCATTTTGCAAGGGGTTTTTGAATTTTTTTAAAAAGAAAAAGTAGAAGTGTGTGCTTTTGCTTTCAAGGATGCTTTGCGGTAACAAAGTTAATATAATAATTTGATATTTTTACCAAAAATCGGGCTTCTATTTGTGAAAATAGTAGAAAAAATTAAAAAAACTTGACAAAAATGCACAAATATGTTATCATTAGCTATAATGAATGAGGTGTCTTAACATCATTGTTCACAATGCTATTTTTTATGAAAGGACCAAAAACGATGAAAAACACAAAGCGTATTCTTCTCGTTTGCCTCTTTGCTCTTCTGATTGCGGCTATGTTTGCAATGACAGCAGCAGCAGAGACATTCACCGGTGATGTCGTTAAAGAAGATCCGGACAATGCAAATGACCTTGTTTGGACATTTGACAGTGAAACCGGTGTTCTCACAATTTCCGGTACATCTACCGATCTTGTACTTAAGCCCGCTCCTTCTTGGAACACAATGGGTGCTGACACAATTCCGTGGTGGGATCATATCCAGAAAATCACAAAGGTTGTTGTAACAGCTCCTGTTACCTCCATTGGCGGATACACATTTAATAGAATGGAAGCTTGCAAGACCATAGTTTTCCCTGCAAATTCCATCCAGCTTAAGGGCTCTATGACCTTTGCAAATATGTGGGCGCTTGATACTATCGGTCCTGAGGGTACTGAAGAGGGCACTATTGACCTTCGCAATTTTACAGGTATGTCCAGCCAGGCATTTGAGCAGTCTTCAAAAAACAAGACCTTAAAGGTTCTTTTGCCAACAGAGGGCAATTCTCCCATTAACGAAAAGAAGGTTTGGGATGACACAACGGTTGCTACCTTCTATGTAAATGCTGGCACAGATGCTGAAAACGTTGTTAAGACAATAAAGACTCAGGCTGAAGCACAGCCCGATGTTTCTCCTTATCTTGCAAATGTAACCATCGCTTATTACGGTGAGGGCGAAGCAACACAGCCTGAAGATGATAAGGATGATAATAAGCCCGAGTTTGACAATCCTTCTCAGAATATTCAGGAAACAAAAACAGCTACAGCTCAGTATGGCACTCCCGTTATTGACGGTGAGATTGATGCTGTTTGGGATGCAACAGACAAGATCGACTTCCCATGGAATCGCCAGAATGCTTCAGAGTATAGTCTTGCAGAGGAAATGTCCTATCAGGATGAATCGCAGAAGCCTTGGGCAAAGGTTCTTTGGGATGCAGATAAGCTCTATGTTCTTACTTATGTTCCGGATGGAGCACTTGTAACAGACAGCGCAATTTCTTCTTATAACCGTGACGGTGTTGAGATTTATGTTGACGAGCTCAATGAAAAGAAGCCTACAAGAGGTGAGGCATCTTCCTTCCGTCAGCTTCAGTATGTTGCAGACGGTAGCTTCCAGGAAACTCAGGGCGCTGAAACAGCTTATAACTGCAAGGTGTTCGAGGGCTACTACATAGTCGAGGTTGCCTATACTTTTGAAAAGGCAACACCTAAGAAGGATCTTGTAATTGGATTTGATGTTTCTATAAACTGCAATAATAGCGGCGACAACGTTCGCGATTATTGCCTCTCTTGGAACGACCGTACAAATATCGCTTACAAGGCTCCTATGTATCTTGGTAACCTCCAGCTTCTTGGCGGTGAGGGTGTAAATGAGGGAACAAACGAGGGCGAGGATAAGCCCGGCGAAACAAATGTTGTTGCCGAGGGTACTGTTGATGAGCAGTATTCTAAGTGCACTTGGGTTCTCACAAATGACGGTGTAATCACATTCACAGCTAATGCAACAGGCTGGAATGAGATTCCTTATGACAACTCTACAGAAAATCGCTGGTATGCTTATGCTGATCAGATCAAGAAGGTTGTGGTTGGTCAGGGTCTCCAGAAGGTAGGCAGAGGCGCATTTAGAAACTGTGTAAACCTTGAGTCTGTTCAGTTTGGCAGTGTTACTCAGTTAGCAGAGAGTGCTTTTGAAAACTGTCCCAAGCTTACAACAATTTATTATGAGGGCAATGAGCCCGTTGAAGGTGTATATGACCTTTCTCGCATCACAAACTTTGAGAAGCCAAATATTTTCAAAAATTGTGGCGTAACAACAGTTAATATGAATAGCGCACTTGTAAATCTTCCAGAAAACAGATTTGTTGATTGCGTATATCTCACAAATGTTACATTTGGCGAGAAGATTGAAACCGTAAATGAAAATGCATTTGTAGGTTGCTATAATCTTAAGGTTATATTCGGTACAAAGGGTACCGGCGCTGAAGCTTATGCAACAGCAAAGGGACTTACATTTGCTGAAGTTGGCACATCGGTTGAGATTCCTGATGCAGTTGTAACTGAACCCCAGGAGAGCGAATCAACTGATCCCACTCCCGATACAACTCCTTCTCAGGAGGAGTCTTCTACACCTCCTGTAGATGATACATCTGCAGATCCCGGTGAAACAAGCGAGGAGCCAGGTGAGGCAACTCAGACAGGCGACATCAACATAGTTATGATCGTTGCTTTTGCGGTTGCAGCTCTTGGTGCAGCAGTAGTTCTTATGCGTAAGAGAAGATTCAATTAATAAATTTATTTGAGAAGAATAATTTTGGAGCTGAGTCATAGCGACTCAGCTCCTTTTTTGTGAGTAAAATCAAAATTAATAAATGGTTGAGATTTTTATTGTCAAACAGGAGTTTATCGGGGAATTGGGGTTTGACAAACAATAGCACACTGCGAAGTTTTTATGGTCAATCGTTTACCACAAACGAAAGCAGTGTGTGTTTCACTGCACCCTTATTGCGCCAAGGATACGGGCGCATTTTCTGCATCATAATCCAAGTCCTCAAGCGCCCTATAAACAAACCCTCTTTGGCTAAACGCCAAAGCAGGCAAGCCTGTCGGGTTGTTCCTATATAATCAGTTATCGAGGGGCGCAATAAGGGTATTATGAGCCGCACACTGCTCTCGTCTGTGATAACCGATTGTCCCACAGAAAACTCGCAATGTGCTATTTTTTGTGAAAAGGCATCTCCCCAACAAATCAAAAAAACAAAAATGGCTGAATCTATGAGATTCAGCCATTTTTCATTAATCCTCGTATATCGGGAATTTTTCGCAAAGTGCGATAACTTCTTTTGTTATCTGGTCTTTCTTTTCTTCAAAATTATAAATGACATCGTATATCCATTCTGCGATAAGCTTCATTTCTGCTTCGCCAAATCCACGAGAAGTGATAGCCGGAGTGCCTATGCGCAGACCGCTTGTGATAAATGGACTCTGAGGATCATCCGGAATAGCATTCTTGTTTGCTGTGATGTGAACCTCGTCAAGTCTGTGCTCAAGCTCTTTTCCGGTAATGCCCGTATCACGAAGATCAAGGAGCATCAGATGATTGTCTGTTCCGCCTGAAACAAGCTTGATGCCCTTTGAAAGAAGCTCGCTTGAAAGAACATTCGCATTTTTAACTATCTGCTGCTGATAAGCCTTGAATTCATCTGTGAGAGCTTCGCCAAATGCAACCGCCTTAGCAGCAATGATGTGCATAAGAGGTCCTCCCTGTGTTCCGGGGAAAATTGCCTTATCAATAGCCTTTGCAAGATCTTCACGGCAGAGAATCATACCGCCTCTGGGGCCTCTGAGAGTTTTATGTGTTGTTGTTGTAACCACATCTGCATAAGGAACAGGGCTTGGATGAACACCGGCAGCAACAAGTCCCGCAATATGTGCCATATCAACCATAAAATATGCGCCAACCTTATCTGCAATTTCACGGAATCTCTTAAAATCAATAACTCTGGGATATGCAGATGCACCTGCCAAAATCAGCTTAGGCTTGCATTCAAGGGCAATTCTTTCAACCTCATCATAGTCGATTGTCTGAGTTTCGGAAGAAACACCGTAAGGAACTATATTAAAATATTTGCCGGAAATATTAACAGGGGAACCGTGAGAAAGATGGCCGCCGTGAGCAAGATTCATTGAAAGCACGGTGTCACCGGGGGTGAGAAGTGCAAAAAATACAGCGAGATTTGCGCTTGCGCCACAGTGTGGCTGAACATTTGCGTGTTCTGCGCCAAAGAGCTTCTTTGCACGCTCTCTTGCAATTTCCTCGACCTCATCAACATAAACACAGCCGCCGTAATATCTTTTGCCCGGATAACCCTCGGCATATTTATTCGTCAAAACTCCGCCGGCTGCAAGAAGCACTGCTTTTGAAACGATATTTTCGGATGCGATAAGCTCGATATTGTGTCTCTGTCTGCCAAGCTCTCTGTCACAGGCAGCAGCTACCTCTGCATCATAATTTTCAAGCTCCTGAAAAAACATAGTTAAACCTCCGTCAAATAAAAATAATCAAAGTTATTTTACCACATTTATCTCATTTTGTCAAGGATTTCAAAATTAATATTTATTCACTTGACAAAAAATATAGAAAGCTATATAATATAACCACATAATAAATTGAGGAATGTTTATGAAAACTGAGAAAATATTAATTTCTATAAAGGCTTTTTTTCTATTGATAAAAGAAAAAATATGCAGTTTTTTTGCAAAGATTGGGGAAAAATTTTCGCCTTACTACAATATGCTCAAAAAAACTCTTGCCCCACATAGACGAATACTGTTTACCATACTAACCGCATGGGCAGTGACATTTTTCACAGAGCTCACAAATCGTCGCTCCTTGTGGTCTGCCATAGTTTTTGCATTTACCCGACCCCATCTTTTTATTTTGAACTTTGTGATAGTATTTTTTGTTTTGTCGGTGTCCTTGCTGCTGAAAAAAAGAAAGGTGTTTTTACTGCTTTTTAGCACCATTTGGATTGCCTTTGGTGTCACCGATTTTATAATGCGAAGCTTTAGAGTGACGCCCTTTGCGGCTACCGATTTTGCCCTTCTTGAATCTGTTTGGAGCATTATGCTGGTATATCTCAAAATATGGCAAATGCTTCTTATCGTTGCGGCTATTTTAGTTGCGCTTGTGCTTGTCATTATATATTTTGTCAAGCAAAAAAAGGAGGCGGTGGATTTTAAGGTTGCCGCTTGTTCTATAGTGACATCTGTCGTTCTTATTTTTGGCTTAACATCGATTTATCATCAAACCGGAATTGTGCCGGGGCATTTTGCCAATCTGCCCGATGCATATAGAGAATATGGCTTTGCATATTGCTACACAGTTGGTATTTTTGACAGAGGAATAGACAGGCCTGAGGACTATAGCAAAGAAAATGTTGAAGAGATACTCAATTCTATAGGAGCTTCAACGGGAAATTTGAATAGGACAAAGCCCAATATTATATTTCTACAGCTTGAATCTTTTTTTGATGTTAATTATCTTAATTATGTGACGTTTTCTGAAAACCCGGTTCCTAATTTCACCGCTCTTAAAAAGGATTATTGTAACGGATTTTTGCAGGTTCCTTCTATTGGCTCGGGAACAGCAAACACAGAATTTGAAATATTAACCGGCATGAGCCTTGATTATTTCGGCTCCGCTGAATATCCTTATAAGACAATTATGCAGAAATCCACCTGTGAAACCATAGCGTATAACCTTAAAGAGCAGGGATACAGCGCACACGCAGTTCACAATCATTCGGGCAATTTTTATGACCGCAATCTTGTTTATTCAAATATGGGCTTTGATACCTTCACTTCTGTTGAATATATGCAAGGTGTAGAATATAACCCCATCGGATGGGCTAAGGATAAAGTGCTGACAGGCGCAATAATTAATGCGCTTGATTCCACTGCAGGACAGGATCTGGTTTATGCCATCTCGGTACAGGCTCACGGAAAATACCCATCAGAAAGTCTTGGCAACGAGGAGAATATTGATGTCTATGGCCTTGAAAATCCTACAGAGAAAGCAGAGCTGAAATATTTTGTTAATCAGCTTTATGAAACGGATAAATTTATAGGGGAATTGCTGAGCGAGCTTAAAAAGCGGCCTGAACCGTATATCGTTTGTATGTTTGGCGATCACCTTCCGAGCCTTGATCTGACACCTGAAAAGCTGAAAAACGGAGATCTGTTTGATACAGAATATGTGATTTGGTCAAATTTTGGTATCGAGAGAGAAGTCTTAGATCTTGATGCATATCAGCTAACAGCTTACATTATGAAGCTTGCAGGCTTTAGCAACGGAATTTTCACAAAGCTCCATCAAAACTATTCAGAAAATGAAAATTATTATAATGCCCTTGAAATGATTGAATATGATGTCCTATACGGTGATTATGATGCTTATAACGGGAAGCAAAAGTATCTTCCAACCGATATACAGATGGGAGTTGAAAAGATACGTATTCGTGATGTTGTGAAAACAGAAAACGGTCTTACGGTCTTTGGCGATAATTTCACAGAATTTTCGGTTGTTGAGGTGGATGGAAAAAGATTGGAAACCGTTTTTGTGAGCGAAAAAGAATTGATAGTAGCTAAGGCAAAATTTGACCCGGATGATGAGATTTCGGAAAATATATCTGTTCTCCAGGTGACGAAAAATGGAGAATTTCTCAGTGAAGTTGCGTATAAAAACAATAAAAAAGCTGATTCATAAGGAATCAGCTTTTTTATAAGGATAAACTTTGATTTATTGCATAGACATAGGCGAGCACACTGCTTTCGTTTGTGAAAAGCGATTATCCCACAGGAAACTCGCAGTGTGCTCTTGTTTGTAAAAACACTCTCCCATAAGCTCCTGTTTGACACAATGAAAATGAATTTAAGCAAAATAGATAAGGCTGATTCTGTTGAATCAGCCTTATCTATTTTACATAGGAACAACATCTTTTCTTTCTCTCATTGTCCATTTGCCACCGGTGAAGTCCGGTATGTCCATAGGAGCACCGCCCTTTGCAATGGATTGCTCGGAAAGAACTGAAATAACCATCCAAGAAGCTGCATCATATACATCAATGGGCATTTCTTCACCCGCAAGCAGCGCCTTTGCAAACTCAATGAATTCAATGGAGTCCATTCCTCCGTGTCCGCTTTTGATCTGCTCTTCTGTTATGTTTTTCCAAACCTCAGGCAGAAATTCTTTTTCATATTCCTTGCCGCTGTTGATAAGCTTTTCATAGGCAGGAACAGGATCAAACATTTCTTCTTCGCCCTCTTTTTCTATAAACACAAGATTTGTTGCTTGCTCATAGAAGCCTTTTGTTCCTCGAACTGTGAAATCGCGAGAATAGAAGCGGGGCAGACTTGTGTCAAGCTTTAGCACAATAGTTTCGCCGCCGGCGCAGGTGATGATGGTATGTACAATGTCACCCTGCTTGAAATCAACGCCTATAAGCTCCGGGTTCATTGAATCCTTGTGTGCTTCAACATAAGCCTCCATACCTGCAGACTTTGATGCAACAGAAACAAGAGACACCATTCTGTTTCCACGGTTGATGTCGAGAAGCTTTGCAATTGGACCGAGCTCGTGTGTCGGATAGTTCTCACAATTGCGGTTAAGATAATTGCGCAGACGATAGTGGCGGTTTTCCTTGCCTCTTGTAACCTCTTCACGCAGGTCGTGAGAATAGGAGCCCGAGCAGTGAACTATTTCACCGAAAAGGCCTTTTCTTGCCATAGCAGTTGCAAGGAGCTCGCTCTTGTCATAGCAGCAGTTTTCCATAAACATAAAGGG
>JAZUQN010000121.1:0-5553 GCA_045605745.1 Eubacteriales bacterium | reverse complement strand
TTTTCGGACAGCTTGTCTATTATACCACACGCTCCTGACTTTGTCAATACCTTTTTTAAAAGTTTTTTCAAAAGTTTTTTCGTGTGATACCACACCGCTCTCAGAGCGACCCTAAGATTATATCACCAAGGTCTTGTTTTGTCAAGACTTTTTTAGATATTTTTTTATTTTTTCAAATTAGGACAATTTAAACAGATTATGGCGCATCATATTGTGAAAAACTAACAAGCATCCGAATAATAAGCTGAAACATTTTAGTTTGTCGCAACTTTTGAGGCGTTTAAAATAAATATTGATTTGTCGGGGAAACATAGGCGAGCACACTGCTTTCGTCTGTTGTACACGATTGTCTATAAAAACTTCGAAGTGTGCTTTTGTTTGTGAAAATACAGCTCCCCCCACAAACTCCTGTTTGTCAAATCTTTATGGCGCAAAAGAGAGCCGAGTCGATGACTTGGCTCTCTTTCCTTCATAATTATATGTCACCTTTTCTTTTTCCGCAAAAGAACAGTCAAGAGTACAACTGCCACCAAAATCGCTCCCGCACTGATGCACACTATAAGCACAACAGGCGAATCTTTCTCATTCTCCACTTCTCCCTTTGCATAAAATTCAACATTCGGTTCTTCATAAAGCGGATTTATCGTTTCTTCGGACTCGGTTTCCTTGTCCTTATCTCTCTCTGCCCTCTCTATTTCATCCTGATTCATTGCCGGAGGCGTGCAGATAACAAGCTCTGGCATACCGAGAGATATATCAAAGAAGCTTTTACCATTTTCCGTTGCAAAGCTTTCGGCATATGATCCCGGCTCTCCGTAAACACCTAAAAGATTCATCGAATTTTCAAAGGTACTCGAACCAATCTCCATAACTTGGGGACTTATTATAACATTTCCAACCAAATATGTATAAGCAAATGTCCACGCTTCAAGAGTATCAATATTTCTAAGATCAAAAGTACCGATTATAGGCTCGTTTCCGGTTGTGTAAACCGCCCTCAGGTTATAGCACTTTTCAAATGCAGCACTGCTGATAGCAATCGGTGCATCCGGCAGTTCAAGATATTCAAGATTTTTCAGTTGACAGAATGCATATTTACCGATCGTTGTGATCTGAGACCCAATAACGATCTTTTTTATGTCATTTCTGAATTTAAACCAAGGCTGATTTTTGGATCCTCCGCCATAATAGTTGTTGATGTCATATATTTCTCCGGAGCCAAAAACAGTCAATGTACCGCTTTCGCTGTCAAAGGATGCAACCGCCGCCGTACCTGCCGAAATAAGCTCCGCCGCATTGATATAGCGATAATTTTCATAAACAACGCTACCATCTGACGGGTCTACAAGGTTAAAAAAGTTGTTCTCACAATATCTTCTTAGGTAATCGCTCGGCTCAGAAACAATATTTTTACATCCAAGAAAGGCAGAAGCATTTACATCCGAGACACCGTCCTTTAGTCTCACACTCTCTATGCCTGTGTTTCTGAGAACACCTCCGGATATTTTCCCAAAGTTTCTCAGATCTGCCTCACCATCAACCGGATCAAGGCCTATACGGTAAATACTCCTAAGAGAGGTACAGTTAAGAAAGGCGTTTCCGTCCATTTGATACGTGCCTGTGCCCACCTGAACCACCCTAAGCTTCGGCAGTCCGGAGAAAACTCCCGAGGAAATCTTATCTATTCCCCCCTGAACCCATATCTCCTCTATTTCTGCGCTATAATCTGTCCAATGAGTACCACTGTCCGAAACCGCACTCTTGACACCCGTCTCATTATATGAACCCGGCTTATTATCAAAGAAAACAAGCGTTTTTTCCTCTGCATACCAAGCCCAATCGGTATCTATAAGACGACTGCCATTATATTCTTGATAAAGATTTCCACCGTCATCTGCCTCTTCTCTGACCCAGGTCCAAACCTCCTCCGGATCCTTTTCAACCTTTCTCGTTCCCTCTATAATAACCTCTCCGGTCTCAATATCAATAAATTCGCATCCCATGTTTTCTGCATAGCTCTGGGCAGTTGAGCCCTTATAGCCCACAAATGTGAAAAGCAGAGGACAGCCGGAAAAGGAATTTGAAGATATCATACACTCGGGATTGCGAACAGTGACCTTCCTAAGCCTTCCGCAGGCCTCAAAGGATTTGCTTCCGATGGCTTTTATATTCTCCGGCAAATCAAGCGACTTCATATTATTGACCTTAAATGCCTCGTTTGGTATTTCGGTTATCTTATCTCCCCAAATTATATCGGTAAATTTTGCGTTATCAAAAACATAGGCACTGAGCCTTGACATATTGCTGATATCGCAAACGCCTTCTTTTGCCTCTGTTCCCCTCACATAAAATTTTGTCAGCCTTGAGCTGCTCTCAAAGGTTGCACCAGAGGTCTTCTCAAAGCTGGCAGGAACCTCTATGCTGAGAAGCAGGGACACCTTGATAAGAACACCGCCGTTTGCCTCGGTTATGCCATCGCCAATAATGATATGATGAATAACCCCCTCATTAAACCAGGGGACTATGTTGTTATTTGAATATCCGGCAAGCTTACCCTCTGCATTATAGGCTGTTATGGCGGTTGACTGAACCTTGTCCTTTGCATTTGGGTCTATATCGAATCTCAAGGTTACAGTATCTGCCTCTTTAGTTATCTTCCATTTAATATTAGACTGCACGCCGGGCGTTGATGTATAGCAATAATCCTCAGCCAAAAGCACAGTGTCCTCTGTGGCAGCTGCGGAAAAAACCAACAGCAAAAAAGCCGCGATCACGACCATAATCACCGCAAAGTTTTTAATAACAATACTTTTCACCGAAGTTTTCATTTAGGATTCTCCTTTTCCTATTTCTGATATCATTATACAATATTATTCCTTTGGGGACAAGAGTATTTTACAAATAATGGCGGCTATAAACACTCTACTTTTGGTTCACATACAACAGTCGTTGATTATATTATATCTATCTCCAAAAACAAATTCAAGTGATATTTTAATGTAAATATAAAAATAATCAATAGTTTTTCATATGATTTTATTGAAATTTTCATTTTCCTATTGACTTATCCACTTCACTGTGATAAAATGGTAAAGTCATTTTTCTATAAATCTACCGAAAGGATGAAATTAATGCCAAATCTACATTCAGAAGCTACCGATAAGCTCTTTGAAGCAATCCTCTGTCTCAAAAGCATCGAAGAATGCTATGACTTTTTTGAGGATCTTTGCACAATTAAAGAGCTGAAGGATCTCTCCCTTAGACTTAGGGTTGCAGTTATGCTTAAAAACGGAAAAAGCTATCAAGAGGTGACAAAAGAGACCGGCGTTAGTGCCGCAACTATCTGCCGCGTCAACAAATGCCTTGTATACGGAGGCGGCTATAAAATGATGCTTCAAAGGCTGGAGGGGGAAGAAAACATTGAAAATTAAGGACGGAGTTCTTTCCGGAACAGAAAAGGCTGTTTTCATTTTGCGCTCGCTTTATCGCTCTTTTGGATATTCCCAATATAAAATGAGCAAATTTGAAGAATACGATCTTTATGCAAAAAACAAAAATTTTCTCAAATCCGATAACATAATCACCTTTACCGGCATGGGCGGCAAGCTGATGGCGCTCAAGCCCGATGTAACTCTTTCTATCGTCAAAAGCACAAAGGACGCCCCCGGCATTGTTAACAAGGTCTATTATAATGAAAATGTGTATAGATCCGAGAGCGGCGACAGAGATTTCAGAGAGATCATGCAGGCAGGTCTTGAATGTATCGGGGATATAGATGATTATTCAATATCAGAGGTGCTGATGCTTGCTGTAAAAAGTCTTAATATGATTTCAGACGACTTTGTTCTGGATATCTCACACCTTGGTATCGTTGCAGAGGCTATCGACCGTCTATCTGTAAGCGCTTCCGGTAGGGCAAGGATTCTATCTGCAATTGCAGATAAAAATCTTCACACAGCCCTTGCGGTTTGTTCTGAAGAAGGAGTTTCTGAGGCTAAAACAAGACTTTTAGAGGCTATAATCACCTACCACGGTGCACCCGATGCGGTTCTTTCAAAAATCGAGCCTTTGCTCTATGAAGGGGGCGGAAAAGAGGCGATCCTTGATCTGAGACGACTTCTTTCCCTTGCCGGTGCAGATGCCCTCGCCGACAAAATAAGAATAGATTTTTCTGCCGCAGGCGATATGAATTATTATAACGGAATAGTTATGAAAGGCTTTATAAGAGGCATTTCAAAAAGCGTGCTTTCGGGCGGTCAATATGACAACCTTCTTCGCAAAATGGGCAGGAAAAGCGGTGCCGTTGGCTTTGCACTTTATCTGGATCTTCTCTCCGAGCTTGAGGTGGACAGCGAAGGATATGATGTTGATGCCCTGATCCTTTATGACGAATATACAAACAGGGAAGCATTGCGTGAGCTATCGGGCAGACTGTCCTCAGAGGGGATGAGCGTTACGGCTCAAAAGGCTATACCGGAAAAATTCAGATATAAAAAGCTTTTTAAAATAAGTGAAAGCGGGGTTGAAACCATAGATGGAAATGCTTAATATAGCCCTGCCAAAGGGCAGACTTGGCGAAAGAGTTTACAATATGTTTGCCTCGGCCGGCTTCCCATGTCCCGCACTTCTCGAGAACAGCAGAAAGCTGATCTTTGAAAACGAGGAGGCAGGGGTCAGATATTTCTGGGTCAAGCCCTCCGATGTTGCAATATATGTTGAGCGAGGCGCTGCAGACATCGGCGTTGCAGGCAAGGATATACTGCTTGAGTATTCACCCGATGTTTATGAGCTTCTTGACCTGAATACCGGCATTTGCAGAATGGCGGTTGCGGCAAAAAAGGGCTTTAGAGATGACACAAAAAAGACCCTCCGCGTTGCCACCAAATTTTCAAATATTGCAAGGGCGCACTATGCATCTATGGGCAGAGATATCGACATTATCCACCTCAACGGTTCAATTGAAATAGCACCTATTCTTGGACTATCCGATGTTATAGTTGACATTGTTGAAACAGGAACCACACTGAAAGAAAACAACCTTGAAGTTATTGAAACTGTTGTGCCGATCAGCGCAAGGCTTATCGCAAACAAAGCAAGCTTTAAATTTAAGGGCGACCACATTGAAAAGCTGGCGCTCCACATTAGCAATCAGATAAAGGGATGATATAAAATGATTAAAATTCTAAAATACGGCGAGGTCGAAAATAAGGATATATTTGCCAGAGTTATGCCAACATTTAATGTTGAGGACATTGTCTCGGACATAATAGCAAATGTCAGAGAAAGAGGAGATGCTGCACTTTTTGAATACACAGAACGCTTTGACGGTGCTTCTCTCGAATCTCTTGCTGTCAGCGAGGCTGAAATTGAGGAAGCAATGAGTTTGGTGGATCCTAAATTCATAGAGATTTTGAAAAAAGCCGAGAAAAACATCCGGAAATTTCATGAAAGACAGGTTAGAAACAGCTTTATCATAAATGATGAGGACGGTATTGTTGTAGGTCAAAAGGTTGTTCCGGTTGACAGGGCAGGTCTTTATGTTCCGGGCGGCAC
>JAZUQN010000120.1:0-20575 GCA_045605745.1 Eubacteriales bacterium | reverse complement strand
CTCATGCCGCATGGCAGTGTCTTTGGTATGCGCCAAAAGGAGCGCGAGCAAGCTCGCCGCGAGTTTGCCTCGGCGGCTAAACACCGCCGTTTGCAAGCAAACCGTCAAATCTCGCCACGAAAGCGCACTTAGAGGGAAACTACTTTTCCCTCTAAGGACTCCCTTCCTTGGCACTGCCAACGCTCCTCTAAAAATGCAATTCTGCATTTTCTAAGGGAGCTGTTCATCACACTATCCCTCCTTATTGCGCCAAAAAGCACCGGCGCAATAAGGGTGCAGTGAAGCGCACACTGCATTCGTTTGCGGTGAGCGATTGAAAATAAAAATTTCGCAGTGCGCTCGCCTATGTCTATGCAATAAATCAAAATTTTCCAAACATTCATAAACTTCTTGATACTGGCATATAATTTTATGAGAAGCCTTAATGTTTTTTGGAGGAATAATCTTGACAAAATACGACACACTCAGAGTAGGGAGCACAGAGTTGGTTAGAATTAATATTCTTTTTTCGGATATTTCTTTTCTTCCGGATAAACTCATAGAGTTCTACAATGCTATTGCAGAAAACGCAAAAAAAGGGGCGCTTGACTTGCTGGGCAAAATTGCAAAATCTCACTTTGAAGCTCATAAACAAAACAGGTCTTTCTTTAAACGATTTAATTATTTTTTTACTCTCTCTGCCAAAGAGCCTGAGAAAAATATTGCCCAAATAGAAATTAAGATAACAATTAGGCGAGGCGGAGAAGTTTTATATGAAAAACAGATGTGCCATTTTTGGGAAACCTCACACCTTGTTATGCTGTCCCAAGGCAAAAGAACCCCCGGAAAAATCAGTAGGCTTTTGCCGCGTAAGATTGTTAAAAAATGAACAGTGGTCAAATTAACCAAAGATTAAACAAACCTATTGCAAAGGACTTGTTTTTATGCTATTCTATATAAGGAATAGTTTTTTGTATTTATTTTTTGTTTCATTTTACCGGGAAAGGATTGGTAAAATTATATGTCAAAGGAAGCTATCAACGCTATAAGAGAGGCCGAGAAAAAGGCTCAAAGCATTGTTGAAAATGCAGAAGGCGTTGCAAAGTCAATGATTGCTGATGCAGAAAAAAAGGCGGATCAGCTGAAGCGTGAAAATGAAAAAAGAACTGCGCTTGAACTGAAAAAATCTCTTGACATTATGCGAAAAAAAGCTGATGAGCTTGTGGAAAAAAGCTTGGCAGAAGCAAGCACTGAGGCCGATGAATTGCTATCAAAGGCAGAGCTGAAAAATCTCTCGGCTGTAAAAAAGATCATTTGGGAAATACTTGAAGCATAATGCAGAAAGGTTTATAGGCATTTATGGCAGTTGTAAAAATGAAAAAAATAAATGTCTTTGCTCATGCACGAGATGCCGATGCCCTTGTTAGAAGGCTCATGCGGCTAAGGTGCGTTGAACTGAGACGAAATGAGGAGCCTTGTGAAGAGTCTCCACTGCCCAATTTTGGAAGCGACTCAAAATGTGCAGATATTGAAAAACGGATATCAAAGATAAGTAATGCAATTTCTATTTTGTCAAAGTATAGCCAGAAAAAGAAGGGGCTTTTGCAAAACCGCATATCGGTTCGTCTTGATAAATTCAAAACCGATGGCAGTTATCAAAAGGCTCATGGCATTATAAAGGATTTGGACAAGCTTTTACAGAGGGAAACCGAGCTTTCTTCGGAAGAGGCAAGGCAAAAGGAGCTTTTAAGCTCGCTTACACTGTGGCAGAATTATAATCTTCCCCTTGATTTTGAAGGAACTGAGCTGACAAGTGCCTGCCTTGTAACATTGCCCGGCAATGTTACAGGCGAAAGGATAGAAAATGCTCTTTCCCACATTCCTGCTCACGCATTAAAGGTTGGCGGAGATAAAATCGCAGGCTGTTATCTGCTTCTTTCCTATCGGGGATTTGAGGATGCTGCAAGAAGCAAGTTGTCTCCCATGGGAATGTTAAGAGCGCCCTTTGAAGGACTTTCGGGCAGAGCTGCCGAAGTTATTTCCTCGGCAAAAAAGAGAGTTGCCGAAATCGAAAGGGAGCGAGCGGAGGCAGAAAAACAGCTAAGAAGATTGGCGGAGGATATTGAACTGCTTGAGATCCTTTATGATGTGGAGTCCACAAGCCTTGCGGCAGAAGAGGCAAAGAAGAATCTTGGCAAAACAGAGCTTTGCGTGCACCTTTTTGGTTGGGTCCCTGAAAATGAGGTTGGCAGAGTTGAAAACGCCTTGTCTAAATTCAGATGTGCTTTTGAGATAGGTGAACCCGAGGAGGATGATGAGGTTCCTGTGCTTCTGAAAAACAATTTCTTTGCTTCCACCTTTGAATGGGTGCTTGGCATGTACTCTTATCCGAAATATGGAACATTCGACCCAACCTTTATTATGAGTATATTTTATTTCATAATTTTCGGTCTTATGTTTGCAGATGTAGGATACGGTTTTATTATGACGGTTGCCTGCTTTGGTGCGCTAAAGCTTCTGAACCCCGGAAAGGGAATGCGAAATTTCCTTGCTATGTTTGGCTATTGTGGTATTTCTTCTATGGCGATGGGCGTTCTTTTTGGTGCTTATTTCGGCAATTTGCCACAAGCATATGCTGAAAATATGATGGGCATTGAGGGCGCAAGCTCAACAATGCAGACAGCGGTGCTTTTTGACCCACTGGCTGATCCTATGAGCTTTCTGCTGCTGTCGCTTGCTATAGGTGCTGTTCATCTTATAGCCGGTATGGCGGTGCAGTTTTATATCCTATGCAGAAAAGGACAATGGGTGGATGCACTTTGCGATATTTTGACTTGGTGGGTAGCGTTTGCAGGACTTGGACTTCTGTTCCTTTTTCCTTGGGGAAAATATGTTGCCCTTATAGGAGTTTTATCTATAGTGCTAACAGGCGGCAGACATGAGAAAAATATAATTATGAAGCTTGCCAAAGGCCTGCTTGCGCTATACGGAGCGGTCAATTTTGCCGCTGACCTGCTTTCCTATTCGAGAATCCTTGCCCTTGGACTTGCTGCCAGCGTAATCGCTCAGGTGGTTAATACCATGGGCACAATGGGAGGTCCCGGATTTATAGGATTTATCATAATGATTTTGGTGTTTATCATAGGTCATCTATTAAATCTTGCAATAAATGTGCTTGGAACATTTGTTCACACGAGTCGACTTCAATATATCGAATTTTTCGGAAAATTCTTTGAGGACGGAGGAAAACCCTTCAGCCCCGCAATGCCTTCCGATAAATATACAACAGAACAATAAATCAAAAGGAGATCAAAATTATGACTTTTATGGAATTTTTCTCAGGACTTTTTACAGGCAATAACCTTGCTCTTGCAGGTGCTGCAGTTGCTGCAATCGTTGCAGGTATGGGAAGTGCAAAGGGCGTTGGTATGGTTGGCGAGGCCAGCACAGGCCTTATGATGGAGGACCCATCAAAGTTTGGTAAAGCTCTTATTCTTCAGGCTCTTCCCGGAACTCAGGGTATCTACGGTCTTATCACTGCTTTTGTAATCATTCTTAAGCTTGGTCTGCTTGGCACACCTGTTACATTAACTCTCGGTGAGGGAGCTTTTCTCCTTTTCGCCTCAATGCCTATTGCTATCGTTGGATATTTCTCAGCAATAAAGCAGGCAAGAGTTGCCGCTGCCGGTATCAATCTTATTGGCAAGCACCCAGGTGAGGTAGGTAAGGCTATCACAGCATCTGCTCTTGTTGAAACATATGCAATTTTTGCACTTCTTGTTTCGCTTCTTCCCGTTCTCTTCTTCACACCCGGAGCATAAAAAGCTATGACGGGACTTGACAAGATAACGGCAAAGATCATATCCGAGGCCGAGGCTGACGCTGCCGAAATAACAGAAAGAGCAAGAGACAGCTGCGCTGAAATAATGTTTGCCGCTACAAGCGAAGCCGAAAAGGTCAAGGCAGAGCTTGAGGATGCTGCCGCAAAAGAGGCAGAGGATATGATAGCTCGCGCAAAATCAAGCGCGACAATGAAAAAAAGAAATCTGCTGCTTGAAACGAAAGCAAAAGCAGTTGACAATGTTTTTGATGCCGCATATAAGGAGATACTGAATCTGCCCGAGGAAAAATATTGCGAGCTTGTTTCAAGGCTTATAGCAAAGGCTCTTCTAACACAGCTTGAAACAGAAAAAGAAAATATCGAGCTTTATGGAGAAGAGGAGGCCGGCATCCCTGAAAAATATGAGCTGGTCTTTAGCCCAAGGGATCAGGAAAAGCTTTCTGAGTCTATTCTGCAGGGTGTAGAGAGAGTAGTTATCGGAAAAGTTAACCGAGATGTGCTGAAAAAGCTGACTATTGCAGAGGATACTGCGAATATCGACGGCGGAGTTATACTCCGTTTTGGCAGTATCGAATGTAACTGCTCTATTCACACAGAGTTTGCGGCCATAAGAGAGCGTATGGAGGGCGAGATATATTCACTCCTCTTTAGCGCAGAGGACGGCAAATAATGCCTTTAGGAGAGGGATATGGGAATAAGGAAAAATAAAGAAACCGAATATCTGTATGCCTCGGCAAGAGTTCGTGCAGCTGAAAATCATCTTATCGGCTCGGACAAGCTGGAGGCGGCTGTTATGGCAAACGGAAAAGGAGAGATCGAGGCACTTATAAATGGTCTTGATGGAGCAGAAGGCACAGATAAGCTTTCTCTTGCACTGTCATCTGCCTATGATTTTATTGGTGAAGTGTCCCCCGATGAAAGCATTTCTTCTTTCCTTAGATATATTTATGACTGCAACAATATAAAATCTGCTCTTAAATGTCATTTTAGAAAGATCGACCCCGATGAAATGCTCTTTTCCTTTGGTACGGTTGCGCCCGAGGCTATCAAAAAAATGCCGATAGATGGTGATTATTCTGCCTTGCCAAAGAATATGGCAAATGGCGCAGAGGAGGCGGCCATGGCCTTTGTGAAAACAAGAAATCCACAGCTCATAGATATAATTCTTGATAAGGCTTGCTTTGCGGATATGCTTGATGCCGCAAAAAAAAGCGGAGAGAATTTTGTTCTCAGGCTGGTTGTGGAAAAGATTGATCTCATTAATATAATGATGTGCGTCAGAACCCTTAGACAAGGCGGCGGCTTTGCTGAGGCGGCGGTGCTTATAGAGTCGCTCATAGACGGCGGTGAAATAGAAAAAGAGAGACTAATTTCTGCCTTTGAGCTTGGCAGTGAAAAGCTCTGCGAGCTTGTTAGAGATACAAAATACGCTCCCGTTGCCGGGATTCTTTCAAAGGGTGAGAGCATAACGCTCTCCGAGCTTGAGTGTGCCTTTGATAATTTCTATATGGAAACTGTAAGGAGCACAAAATTCCTACCCTTTGGCGCACCGATTCTCTGCTCTTATCTTATTGCCATGGAATACCAGGTGAAAAATCTTCGCATTATTTTGGCAGGCAAAGAAGCAGGGCTCCCCGCTGAAAAGCTTAGAAGGAGGGTGAGGACAAGCTATGTATAAGATAGGAATAATTGGAGACAGAGACAGCGTTCTTGGCTTTATGGCTCTTGGATTTTCTGTTATGGATGTTCCGGATGCCGAAAAAGCAAGGGCAGAGCTTAAGGGAGCTGTTAAAAGCGGCGAATATGCGGTTATCTTTATCACAGAAAATTTTGCCGCAGTGCTTGAGGATGAGATTGATAAATATAAGGATATGCCTTTGCCGGCTATAGTTTCCCTGCCGGGAAAAGATGGCGGCACAGGATATGGAATGGAAAATATCAGGCAGGCATCCATAAGAGCCGTTGGCGCGGATATCCTGTTTGGAGGACACGATAAATAATAGCATAGAAAGGTAAAGACCGCTATGGAAGAGGTTGTTGGAAAAATACTGAAGGTCTCAGGCCCACTGGTTGTTGCAGAGGGTATGCGAAACGCTAATATGTTTGACGTTGTCAGAGTTGGCGAAAAGAGGCTTATCGGTGAAATCATAGAAATGCACGGCGATAGAGCGTCTATCCAGGTTTATGAGGAGACTGCCGGAGTTGGACGGGGAGATATCGTTGTTTCAACGGGAGAGCCGCTTTCGGTTGAGCTTGGCCCGGGACTTATTACTAATATTTATGACGGTATTCAAAGACCCCTTGAGACTATTCGTGAAAAGGTTGGCTCAAATCTTACAAGGGGTATTGACGAGCCTGCTCTTGACAGAGCTAAGATTTGGCATTTTGAAGCTGAGAGAAAGATCGGTGACACTGTTTTGCCCGGAGATATTCTCGGCTTTGTTGACGAAACCGAGGTTATACGCCACAGAGTGATGGTTCCTCCCAAAAAGGGTGGTACCATTGTTCAGATAAACACAGGTGATTTTAAGGTTACCGACATCGTTGCAAAGATAAAGCTTGAAAACGGAATGACAGAGAACATCACTCTAATTCAAAAGTGGCCTGTTCGTGTGTCACGCCCTTATAAGGAAAAGCTGCCGCCAATTGAGCCTATGATAACAGGCCAGCGCTCTATTGATGCCCTTTTCCCGATTGCAAAGGGCGGAACAGCTTGCGTTCCCGGACCGTTTGGAAGCGGAAAGACGGTCGTCCAGCATCAGCTTGCAAAATGGAGCGATGTTGACCTTGTGGTATATATTGGCTGCGGAGAGCGTGGAAACGAAATGACCGATGTTCTTCGCGAATTTCCGGAGCTGACAGACCCAAGAACCGGAAAGTCTCTTATGAAAAGAACCGTTCTTATTGCAAACACCTCGGATATGCCTGTTGCGGCACGAGAGGCCTCGATCTATACTGGTATAACTATTGCCGAATACTATAGAGATATGGGATATGCGGTTGCGGTTATTGCAGATTCAACCTCACGCTGGGCAGAGGCTCTTCGTGAAATGTCCGGAAGACTTGAGGAAATGCCGGGTGAAGAGGGCTACCCTGCTTATCTTACATCTCGCCTTGCAGGATTTTATGAGAGAGCAGGAAAGGTGGTTTGTCTCGGAAGCGACGGAAGAGAGGGCGCACTTAGTGCCATTGGTGCGGTTTCACCTCAGGGCGGTGATATTTCAGAGCCGGTTACTCAGGCAACCCTTCGTATCGTTAAGGTTTTCTGGGGGCTTGATTCTTCGCTTGCATACCGACGTCATTTTCCGGCGATAAATTGGCTCAATTCATATTCTCTTTACCGTGACCGACTTTCAGATTGGTGTGCAAATAATATTGCAAGTGACTGGATGATGCTCACTAGCCGATGCCTTAAAACTCTTCAGGAGGAGAGCGATTTAGATGAGATCGTTAAGCTGGTTGGCGTTGATGCGCTTTCGGCTGAGGACAGACTGACTCTTGAGGTTGCTCGTTCTATCCGCGAGGATTTTCTTCAGCAGTTCGCTTTCGACGATGTTGACGGATATACTCCTCTTGACAAGCAATATGCCCTTATGAAGCTGATATTCTCATATGAGGATAGAGCAAGAAAGGCTCTCTCAAAGGGCGCAAATGTGCAGAC
Organism: Eubacteriales bacterium; assembly: GCA_045605745.1. GTDB lineage: Bacteria > Bacillota > Clostridia > Oscillospirales > CAG-272 > SIG710. The sequence continues at coordinate 13,094 of JAZUQN010000120.1, read as the reverse complement.
GCTTGCAGACCTGCCCGTAAGAGAGAAGATCGGCAGAGCAAAGGCTGTTCCATATGAAGAATATAAGGTTGAATTTGAAAAGATTGAAGCCGAACTTGCTGCACAGATCGACAAGGCTGCAATTGATGCGGCTAAAGAATTTTAATTTGAGGAGGACTGCAAATGATTCGTGAATATAGAACAATAGAAGAAGTGGCAGGCCCTCTGATGCTTGTAAAGCAGGTTGACGGCGTTAAATATGATGAGCTTGGCGAGATAGAGCTTCCTTCCGGTGAGGTGAGGCGTTGCAGAGTTCTTGAGGTCAATGGCAGAGATGCACTTGTTCAGCTTTTTGAAAGCTCTGCAGGTCTTAATCTTGCGGAGAGCAAGGTTCGCTTTATGGGGCACGGAGTTGAACTGCCGGTGTCAAGAAATATGCTTGGACGAGTTTTCAACGGTATGGGTGAGCCTATCGATGGAGGAGCAAAGCTGATACCCGAAAAATCTCTGGATATCAACGGAACTCCGATAAATCCTGCGGCCAGATACTATCCATCTGAGTTTATTCAAACGGGAGTTTCAACTATAGACGGTCTGAACACACTTGTCAGAGGACAAAAGCTCCCGATTTTTTCCGGTTCAGGCCTTCCACACGCAAACCTTGCGGCTCAAATCGCAAGACAGGCAAAGGTGCGCGGCGGTGACTCCAAGTTTGCTGTTGTTTTTGCTGCTATTGGAATTACCTTTGAGGAAGCTGATTTCTTCATTTCGGATTTTAAGAAAACAGGTGCTATCGACAGAACGGTTTTGTTTATAAATCTGGCTTCGGATGCGGCTATCGAGCGTATTTCAACCCCAAGAATGGCGCTCACCGCCGCAGAATATTTAGCATTTGAATGTGATATGCACGTTCTTGTTATTATGACCGATATCACAAACTATGCCGAGGCTCTTAGAGAGGTTTCGGCGGCAAGAAAAGAGGTTCCAGGAAGAAGAGGATACCCCGGATATCTTTATACCGACCTTGCAACGATGTATGAGAGAGCCGGCAGAAAAATGGGAAGTGAAGGATCTATCACAATGATCCCCATTCTTTCAATGCCGGAGGATGACAAGACTCATCCCATCCCAGACCTTACCGGATATATCACCGAGGGACAAATCATTCTTTCAAGAGAAATGTATCGCAAGGGATATATGCCCCCTGTAGATGTTCTTCCCTCGCTTTCACGTCTTAAGGACAAGGGTATTGGTGAAGGAAAGACCAGAGAGGATCACTCAGGAACTCTGAATCAGCTTTTCTCAAGTTATGCGAGAGGTAGGGAGGCAAAGGAGCTTATGGTTGTTCTTGGTGAAGCAGCGCTCACACCCATAGACCGCCTCTATGCAAAGTTTGCCGATGCTTTTGAAGCCGAATATATAAACCAAGGCTTTTATGAAAACAGAACTATAGAGGAAACTCTTGACCTTGGCTGGCGACTTCTTTCCATACTTCCAAAAAGTGAGATGAAGCGTATCAAGCCCGAGCTTATCGAGAAATACTGGGTAGGCGAAAAATAATTAAGGGCAGATTTTTATATATGCTTTATTTGAAAGGAGTGATACGCTAAGTGGCTGAGATCAATGTCAATCCAACCAGAATGGAGATGAAAAAGCTCCAAATAAGATATACAACGGCAAGGCGCGGCCACAAGCTGCTAAAGGACAAGCGAGACGAGCTGATGAGGCAGTTTTTGCAGGTGGTTCGTGAGGACAAGGAGCTTCGTGAGCGAGTTGAAGAAAGACTTGCGTCGGCATACGGCTCTTTTTCGGTGGCGGCGGCTGTCAGTAGCCCTCAGATGCTTAGAGAAGCACTTATTATGCCCAAAAAAGAGGGCGATTTGGCTGTCACATATAAAAATATGATGAGCGTTACAGTGCCGGTTTTCGATTATAAAACCTCGGAGGATGGTGGGAGCACCAATTACGGTATGGCTTTCACCTCGGGCGAGCTTGATGCTTCTGTCAAAGAGCTTGGCGATATAATGCAGGATCTTATCAGAATGGCGTCTCTAGAAAAAACAGCACAGCTCCTTGCAGAGGAGATCGAAAAAACTCGCCGCCGTGTAAATGCCCTTGAATATATTATGATGCCAAGATATCTTGAGGGTATTAAGAGAATAAAAATGAAGCTTGAGGAAAACGAACGTGGCAATCTTACAAGGCTTATGAAGGTCAAAGATATGATGGTGAAAAAAACCTTGGAATCAAAGCAAAGCTATTTTGCCGACGATTGCGAATAAACAAAAAACTTGATGCTTGTTTTGGTATTATACCCAAACAAGCATCAAGTTTTTTTATTTGGTTGTTTTCATGAAATCTTTGGTTATTTCTGAATGACTTTCTTCGGTTCTTTTTGCAATTATATATCTGGGACGCTTTTTCACTTCAAGATATATCTTTCCAATATATTCGCCCACAACGCCAAGGCTGAGGAGCTGAACTCCCGAAACAAAGCATATAATGCTCGTCATAGATGCCCAACCCGAAACTGTGTTGTGCATAAAATACTGAATAAAAGTCCAAACAATGCCGATCATGCTGAGAATTGACACAAGAAATCCAAGGGATGCGATCATGCGTATCGGCTTTATTGAAAGGCTGGTTATTCCATCGGCAGCAAGTCCAAGCATTTTACGAAGAGGATAATGGGATTTGCCTGCAATGCGCTCGGTTCGGTCATAATATACGGTGGTGCTTTTGAAGCCAACAAGGGGAAACATTCCACGAAGAAACAGATTTACTTCCTCAAAATCTGCAAAGGCCTCTATGACCTTGCGGCTTAATAGGCGATAGTCAGCGTGATTATAAACAACCTCAACTCCCATCATATTAAGGATCCTATAAAAGCCTTGGGCAGTGAAACGCTTAAAAAAGCTGTCGGTTTTTCTTGTGGCTCTCACACCGTAAACTATTTCATTTCCCTCAGAATAGGCATCCACCATCTTTTCCATCGCAGAAATATCATCCTGCCCATCGCAATCTATGCTTATACAAATGTCGCATTTTGATCGTGACTCCATAATTCCGGCAAGAACCGCATTCTGGTGACCTCTGTTTCTGCTTTGGGCAATGCCGATAAAATGCTCGTCTTTGCCTGAAAGCTCTGAAATTATATTCCATGTTTCATCCCTTGAGCCATCGTCAACAAAAAGTATTCTGCTTTCGTCTGATATCTTGTTTTTATCTATCAGCGTGCTAAGCTCACTTAGAAACATTGGGGCTGTTATGGGTAAAACCTCTTGTTCATTATAGCAAGGAATTACGATATATAAAACAGGCTTGATCATATCATTGCCCCTTTCTTATTTAGTCAATTTTCGATTTTATTATACTATTTTGCCGATAAAAAGTCAAGTGTTATTGACAAAGGATAAGGGGTGATATATAATAGGATTGTAATAGTTTGATGAAAACGGAGTAAAAATTGAATGAAATCAATATATATAAGACCCTTAGCAATATTTTTAGTGGCGATGATGTTGATCCTTGCTACCCTTTTTAGTGGAGAAAATGTTATTTTGAGCGATAACGGAGATTATGGAAGGGTTACTCCGCTAACCTCGCTTTACCGTGCTGAGGATGGGGACTATCGAATTTCTCTCGGGAGTGAAAACCATATAGTCAATCTATTGCATATTCTTTTTGACATAGATAATCTGTCCTCTTATCCCTCATCTCAGATCATTCCTGTAAGAATTTCCGTTGCCTTTAACCTTGTATATAACCTCATCACCGGTGGTGCAACAGATATCTATAATATTTATTTTCTTGGTTTGTTTTATAGCTTTATCTATGCCCTTGCCTTGACATTTGCGCTCCTTCAGATAAAAATAAAAAATAAATATGTCTATTCTGCGGTGGCTGTGATTGCGCTTATTTTGATGTGTGATATCGGATATGTTTCATATTTCAATTCACTTTATGGCGAGGGCTTTCAACATATACTTTTTGTGGTTCTTTTAGGTTTTTTTCTGCGGATTCTCCATAAAAATCCGGGAGTTTGGAGCATTGCTTGCTTCTATATATTTCTTTTGCTTTACGGAACCTCAAAATCCTTTTGCATACCGGCGGCGGTTATTTTTGGCATAATTTATCTCGTTCTTATTTTAAAGCATAAGGCCGATAAAAAGCGTCTCATAACTGCTTCGGTTTCGCTGGGGATTTCAACCCTACTTCTGCTTTTCTCTATGATGATAATACCAAAGTGGATAAGCGAGCAAACGAACTACAATGCAGTGTTTTTCGGTATTATTCACAATGCGGAAGAGGAGCAGGCAAGGGAAAGTCTCCTTGATTTGGGTCTTGATGCAGAGCTATCAACACTTGCTGATACACATTTTTATGTAAGTAACACAGAGCAGATACAGCAGAACTATGATCTTAGCGGAGTTAGAGAGCTTTCCTCTGTAAAGCTGGCTTTATATTATTTTACCCATCCTGTTTTCACCCTGAAAAAGCTTCCGCATATAGCCGAGCACTCGGGGGTTTTGCGAAATATTTTCTTTATGGATTCAGATTACATGGAAAATGGATTGCGCCTGACTCTATGGAGTAGAGTTAGAGAAAAAGTGGGGTTTGATACCCTTTTCTTAAATATTATAATTATCATAGGTTTTTTTGCTTTGGCTATCTTTATCATGGCAAGGAAAAAGGATAAGCCTTGGCTTATGGGCACACTGCTTTTTCTCATTCTTGCCGCCATCGGATATGCATTTCTTATGCCCTATGCTGCAAATGGAGATGCAGACCTTGCAAAGCATATGTTCCTTTTTGTTGAGCTTATCGATGCCCTGCTGCTTGGTATTATAATATTGGGAGCAGCTTCGATAAGGCGGGCAGCTCTTGTTTATGGCTCTCTTTCTGCTGTGCTTTTGGTTATGGGAATATTGACAATTGGCAGGACACCGGAAAAGATAAGCTTTGGCGGTATACAGTGGCTTGTGATAGAGGAAAACGACGAATACAAGACTCTTATTTCTGCGGAAAGCATTGGCAAGCGTCGCTTTGACGATGATAGCAATCTTTATACTGAATCTGAGATCAGGCAATGGCTTTCGGATGAGTTTTATGAAAGCTTTAGTCAGGCTGAAAAGGATCAGCTTTGCAGCATTCGCCACAAGATCATTCTTTCAAGAGAACATAAGCATCTTGCCACCGAGGGAGACAGAGATTTTTATTGCCTGCCTTATGCTTCTCTTGTAAACGAGTCTGCCGACAGAGCTTATAAAACAGAAGTGTCAGATATTGTTATGCTTCCGAGCGCAGATCATATAGCCCTCATGGCACAAAAGGGCTATAAGATAGGAATAGGAGAGGATTTCTGGCTTGAAAATGCATATTTCAATAGTGGAAAACGGGGCAGATTTATGGACAGTGACGGCATGGTTTACATTGCTGATGTAACAAAAGAACTATCTGTTAGAGCAGTGATATGCATAAAAAACAATAATGATTAAAATAAAAATGCCTATGGTGAGGGCCAGTCCCTCACCATAGGCATTTTTTAATATTTATCCGTACTCTTTATAGGCTCATTGTTCTGAACTCTCTTTGCATCCGCAATTATCTTGTCAGCCATGGTGCGAAGGACATAAAATTCTCCCTCGCCATTAAGCTCAACATATGAACGGCGCTCGGAATATCTGAAAAATCTATATCTTAGCTCTCTTCCGCTTTCGGTGTGTATAGTCAAAATAAGCTGAGCTTCGCTATCTCCCATGCCATTATACATTTCTATCTCATCCGGCATAAGGCCACATTCTCCTTCATATGAAGCATAGAGAAGCGTTTTATAGAACTGGCGGAAATTTGTAACATCCGGTTTATGATCTGTTCCTCTTTCCTTCACGATAAGGTCAGTGCCCATATCCACGCCTGCACTGTTTACGCCTGAATCGATATGCTCAAGATCAAATGTAACACTGTAATCACCGCTTTCAACAGTGATATCGGTGATAAAGCTGATCTTCATCTGAAAAAACGGAGCTTCAACCCAGTCGAAAAGATCCCATGTGACAAAATCGAAAACCTCGGCGGTGCCTTTCACTATCTGATTAAAGAGTGGTGCGGCCGCATAAAAGGTGCCGTCCGCATTTCTTGGGCTGATAAGCACCAAATTTTCAATGTCATTGTAAGTGTAATACAGTGAATAGCAGTTGTCAAGCAAATTATATTTAGCAAGAGCTTCATCGTCAAGACCAAGGTGGACTACCTCGAGACTGTTATTTTCGTTTGCGGTATAAAAACCAAGCATTGCCGCTGAAACAGCCTCAGCAGATGGAGTGAGATTTTTTGGGTAGATCATTTCATATGTCTTGGTTACAAATTCGCTGTCTGCTCTATCCTCTTCCTCGATATAATCGATGTGGACTATAACATCATCGCCCTTCATCAGCATATAATCATGAACAAGGAAATAGTCATTTGCAGTCATAGGCGTGGTTAGCATTGGAGCAACAAGTGTTTCAACGGGAGAAAGCACTGTGTCTGCAATAGCCTTGTCAACAACATAAACAACATCCGGTCTGCCGTCATAGAGAAAATAATAGCCGTTTCCGGTGACTATTCTGTCTCCGACAGTGCCGGTATATCTTGTGCCGTCCTTGGTTACAAGCTCAAAGGTTGCCGGGGTCTTTTTATTTCCTTCAGAATCTGTATATGGGGCAAGACCGTATTCCGAAAGCTCACCCTCAAGCTCAAAGCTGTACATCGCCGAGGCATATCCGAGGCTCGTCATAAGGGCGGACATTGATTCCTCGTGAAATGCAATGCCCTCAAAGCCCTCAATTTGCGGGATATCCTTTTTGTCGCGGTATACGCGGTATTTTCCGTAGTCATTTTTAACCGTTATTGCCTGAATATCGGCGCTTTTTATATAGTTATATACCAGCACCTTGTCGGTGTTTCCAATGGCGTGATCTTCATCTTCTCTGAGCGTCACCGGAGGCTCTGTTTCAACAGGGTCTTCCTTTTCAACGATTGGCTTAACAATTGCAAAATAGGAAACCAAAAGAAGAACAAACAGAGACACAAGCACGGTGATAAGTATCTTTTGTTTTTTTATCATTACCTGTAACTTCCTTTTCGGTTATCTTGTCCTTCTTCTTCTCACCATAATAACTATTCCGCTGACAAATACTATGCTTGCGGGAATAATTGTCAGAGCAAGAGTATAGGAGGTTGCATTGGCAGATGTGAGACTTTCTATTTCAGCTCTTGCAAAGGGCTTCTTTGCAAGGTTGATATAAACTATCTCTTTCTGCATTATACGAAGCATTGAATAAAGCGAATCACGGTTTCCATAGACATTTGATTGCAGCATATTTTCAGAAGCAAAGTCGATAGAGCCGCAGGCCATAACATATGAATAATCTGTTGTGGTGCTTCCCGCAAGCTGTCTGCCCTCGGTTGTGATAGTGAGAAGAGGGAAGCGGTCTGCCTCACCTGCTTTTCCAACAACCTCACCGTTTGCCTCTATAACAGCATTTTCACTTGTCACAAAAATATCGTTTATTTGTCTTGAATAGCCGTTTGAGCTATAATAACCCGTGGAATCATAATTATCAGAATGGAATATTGGCATTACGTCTTCAAAAATAATTTTTGGAGCTGTGCCTGCATTTGTAAGGTCGTTGTTTACCTGTTTTCCAAGGCTGTTTTCATCTGTAACATATTCTGAAACAACGGTATATCCGTCAAAGGTGAGAGATTGAGATGAATCCTTTACAATAGCGTTATATGTGTGCTTTTCCTCGTCGGTGTGTCTGCCGAATTCTATGCCCCATTCATACAGATATTCCTCTATATTGGGGAGGATCGGTGTTTTGGGAGAAACGAATATCATAAAGGAATTGATGCCGTCAAGAAATTTATCCAGCTTTTCGATCTCGCTCACCTCTGAAACGCCGTCAAAGGTGGTCATAAAGTCGCTTTGAGGATTGTAGCTTATCATTAGACGGCAATCCTCGGGGATCTCGTCAACAGAAAGGTCAAGAGGCACGATTTCATATCCCGCATCTGTTATAAGACTTATAAGCTCACTATCCGAATAGGATTCTCCGTGGTTTGAAAGCAGGGCACAAACAGGTGCCTCAGCTCTTGTAACGGCGATTATTGTTGAAGCAAAACGAGATTCTGCATTATATGCCCAAGGCTGTGTTGTGTTTTGATTTGCAAAGGTGTAGAAAGCGTTTAGAGACACTCTTCTAAACTCTGTTCCGCTTTCGATGATAACATCGGTGGTCTTGATCTCTGTTGTTGAGGTTGTGAGATATTTGTTTACAGCAGAGCGGTTGCGGATGATATTGACTGTTTCAACCTCAATGTTATCAAGCTTTTCTTCAAGCTGAAGAGCTGTGTTATAAACAAGTCTGGTGGTGTCAGTTGCCTCAAGGGTGTCAGGATCATCGCAAAATAGGATCTTAACCGGCGCATCGATGTCCTTCAGCAGATCAACACACTCATCAGAGAGGGTATAAAGAGTTTCTGCTGTCATATCGATATACCAAAGAAATTTACCTGCAAGGGCAGTGAACACAACGTTCAGTGCTATAACTGCGGCGATAAATGCAGCAGTAAATGCAACAGAAATACCGCCATATCGCAGCTTTTTGCTGAAATTTAAATTGTTCATCTTTACCTCCAATCAGCCCCAACGGCGTTTTTCATAAACGCGGATGGTAAGGAATATAAACACGGAGGTCAGGGACAGATAATAAAGCAGCGCCGCAAAATCAAAGCGTCCATAGCCAAAGGGAGCAAAGCGGCTGAGCACGCTTATCCAGTCAATGACAAAACGCACCGCATAATTTGAAATAAAGTTATTAACGAAGCCAAGAACTATCATAAACAGCAGCACTGCCACCGAAAGGACAGCAGAAGCAAGCTGATTTTCTGTTAGCGTCGATATTAGCATACCGATGGCTATAAATGCCGCACCAACAAGGAGAACACCTATAAGAGAGCCAATGATCTGAGCACCCGAGGGGCCTATGTGGATAGCTTTTGAGGCGGCCTCGGCTCTTTCTTGATTTGCTATCATATAAAGTGGTATAAAATTGATGCAGGATGCGAGCACGGAGCCTCCAAACATTGTGAAAGCAGCCAGATATTTACCCATGACCATACCTGTTATCGTCACCGGAGCTGTAAGAAGCATCTGTTCTGTGCGAAGCTTTTTCTCCTCAGAAAAGAGCTTCATTGTCAAAAGAGGTATAAGCACAACAAATGCAAATATCATCATTGAAAAATAGCTTGTTGTGTCATAAGATTTGCTTATAAAGGTCGTATATGAGAAAAGGAGCGCAGACAGCGCAAGGAATATTCCCACATACACATAACCGATGGGGGTTATGAAATATGATTTCAGTTCTTTTCGATATATGGCAAGCATATTTCGGTTTCCTTTCTGTTTTATATCCTTTTATGGGTAATTTAGCGGTTATCGTTTTTCTTGTTTTCTTCAGTGGTTTTCATAATGTCGGCGGCAATCTGCTTTTCTATTCCGCTCTTTCCGGGGCGATAGCCCTTTTCCTTTTCATGGCGCAAAGATTTTCTTTCATTGCTCTTGTCAACGATATTGATAAAGATATCCTCAAGGCTCATGCCAAGAGCTTCCATGCCGATAAGGGGCCAATTCTTTTCTGCAAGGGTGTAGAAAAGGCTTTTGCGGATATCAACGCCTGCGGCACTTTCTATCATGTATGTATAGGCATCCTCGTCACGCTCGGCAAGTGCCTCTGCATAAACGATTCCGCTCTTTTCCTTTAGCATAGAGAGAACCTCTCTCTGAGGACCGCAGATCTTTACATTAAAGCGGCGACTCTGAACTGCTGCGCGACTAATATTCTCTGTTTTTTCATCGGCAACGATCCTGCCCTTGTTTATGATAATTATTCTATCACAAACGGCTTGAACCTCTTGAAGAATATGAGTGCTGAGAATAACCGTGTGATCTCTTCCAAGATTTCTGATAAGATTTCTTATCTCTATGATTTGCTTGGGGTCAAGACCAATGGTGGGCTCGTCAAAAATAATCACCGGGGGATTGTTGATAAGAGCCTGTGCAATGCCAACTCTCTGCTTATATCCCTTTGAAAGATTTTTGATAAGTCGCTTTTTCATATCTGTGATCTTAGTGACTTCGCATATCTCCGCAATATGCTTTTTTCTGTCATATTTGCAATCCTTGAGATCATATGCGAAATTCAGATATTCCTCAACGGTCATATCCATATAAAGGGGGGGCTGCTCGGGAAGATATCCGATTTTTTTCTTTGCCTCAAGGGGATTTTCAAGAATATCAATGCCTGCAATGCTTATGCTTCCGGCACTTGAAGAAAGATAACCTGTGAGCATATTCATTGTTGTGCTTTTTCCGGCACCGTTAGGACCGAGAAAACCGACTATCTCGCCCGCCTCGATCGCGAAGCTGACATCGTCAACGGCACAAAAATTGCCATAGTTTTTAACCAAATGATCGATTTTTATCATATCTAAATCCTTTCAGATCTTATTTCCAAATTCAGTTTATTGACAGGCCTGCCGTCAGCTTTATGATCTTTTTCAGATCATCCGGCTGATTTTTTGCTTGATGTGCGGCACGGTTTCGTCTGATCTCGCCGCATTTTTCACATCTGTGAACGATAATATATCCCTTTCTGGGGTCGGTTTCAGCTCTTATGGGAACAAGCAATCCGCCACATTCATTGGCTCTGTCGCCCGGGTTTACATCAACATGAAGGGAGCAAAGGCAGAATGGGCAATGGTTTCGGGAGCTATATCCAAGAGGCTCGACGGTTTTTCCGCAATTGGCGCAAACAAATGAATCGTCATTTTTGCGAAAGCGTTTTTCTTCCATATTCCACCTCCTAAAAGCATACATAATATATGATAACACATTTACTCTTTTTTTTCAATAGAATACATCATTTTTTAACATTTAGAACCAACGGTATACAATTTTTTTGCAAAGTGTAGTGATTAAAAAAAGACTAAGTTAACAAACTTAGTCTCTTTTTATCGGATTTTTTTCAAGCCTTCCTCGATTTAAAGTGAATACATTATAAAAATTTGGCAACTCAGATGTGTCATCAATAATTTTTAGCATACCAAGAGGGTCGGAATCCCAATCGAAGTTACCCCGGGATAAATCATCAGAATTTTCAGCCTCGGCTTTTTGCTCGAGTATTTTTTCTGCGGACTGTATATTACAAATACTTTCCTCTTCCACATCATCCATAGGTGGCTTTACAAATGAGGCATAATCTGCAGATTCAATAATAGCTGCATACTCCTCGTCACGCATCTCTTTTGAATAACACTCAGCACTTTTTGGGCCATAATCGCTTATATCATGAGCTACATAATAATTTTCTGCATCAGCACCCATATTGTTTAATGCATCGTTTTCGCCCTTTGCATCAAGACTACTGCGCATAAACGGACCGCCAACAACAGCGATGCAAAGCACTGCGGCAATTCCCGCACCGCACCACAGACCGATCTTTTGTACTTTTGAATAAAAGCTCTTTTTATTATTTGACTTTTTATCTGCGGCCTCATTTACCGCATTCATTATCTGCAAATGCAGATCCTTAGGCACATCGGTGCCCAAAGCTCCAATGTCGCCCGATATGCGAAGCAAGCTTTCATATATCTCTTTGCATGAGGTACAATTGTCTATATGTTTTTTAACCTCTTCGGCCCTGGCAAGGCTAAGCTCGCCGTCTATATAAGCCGACAGATCTGCAAGAAAGTCCTCACACCTTGCTTCTCTCAGCTCATTTAACTCCATCATAACAGCATCCTTTCTCTATCTTCATTAACTAAGACGTAGGATTTTAAAAAATGTTCCGCTTTTCAAGATATTCTTTTACATGATTTCTTGCCCTGAATATTTTGCTTTTAACGGTGCCCATTTCAATGCCCATTATATGGCTTATTTCCTTATATGAGCATCCCTCGGCTTCCCTTAGAATAAGTATCTGTCTATAATCATCCTCAAGAGAATTTATTGCCTTTCTCACAGCGTCAATTCGCTCGGATCTTTCGTATGAAAGAACAGGGTTTGAGGCAATATCCTCGTCGGCTATCTCAAGCTCTTTAGTTTCACCATCCTCGTCAACCACCGAAAGAGAATCATGACGTCTTATGCTCTGCCTTCTCAGATAATCAAGTGCAGAATTTCGAGCCATTCGCAAAATATAAGCATACCATGATTTAACCTGATCAAGGTCTGTATCTCCCGAAAGAAGCTGCCACAGCTTAACAAAGGTTTCCTGAGAAATATCCAGTGCATCCTCGCGATTTCTTGATATCTGAAGGGCAAGGTCATAAACGCCCTTCTCGCAAATTTTAACTATATCTTCAAATGCATCGCTTTTTCCTTTTCGTGCTTTTAAAACAAGCGCAGATAGCTTTTCATCACGAATAAGTTGGCTTTTTGCAACCGGTGTATCAAGTAATTCTGCCATAGCTCCTCCTTTCTAGGTTTTTATGGGGGATCATCATTCTCCTGTGTTTTGAGCTTCAATTATATCCTGTGTGATCTTTTCCATTTCGTCTATCGTCTCTGCAGAGTTAACTCTGTGTCTTGAAGCGGCTGCACCTCGAATTCCGGTGATATACCACGAAATATGCTTTCTTGCTTCTCTGACCGCAACATATTCTCCCTTTAGGGCGGCCATACGCCGTGCCTGCTTCATCGCAACAGAGAGTCTTTCCTCAATTTTTGGATAAACATATTCTTTACCCTGTGTGAGGGCAAGGATCTCGCTGAATATCCATGGGTTTCCAAGAGCTCCGCGTCCAATGGCAATGCCATCACAGCCGGTCATTTCCACCATTTTCACAGCGTCCGCTCCGGAAAAGACATCCCCATTTCCAACAACAGGTATGGAAACCGCTTTTTTTACATTGGCAATTACATTCCAATCTGCTCCCGGTTCATAAAACTGTTCTCTTGTTCTTCCGTGAATGCATATCATTGCGGCGCCGCTATCCTCAGCAATTTTTGCAAGCTCGGGTGCATTTATGCTGTTTTTGTCCCAGCCGGCACGCATTTTCACGGTTAT
>JAZUQN010000119.1:0-4287 GCA_045605745.1 Eubacteriales bacterium | reverse complement strand
ATATGTGTTATATAATATTATATCATTAATCTGGAGGTGAAGAGCTTGCTTGCAGGCTTCAGAAATTTTATTCTGACCTTTTTAATTTTTCTTTTGATTTTTGGTCTTGTTGCTTTTTTTATTGTCAATTGGGCTCTTGGGGCTATGGGCGTTTCTACAGGAATAGGAAATCCGGATCCCATTGAAACCGGAGTTGACGATTATATTCCAAATCACGGTGGAGAAGCACTTGATCAGCTTGACGGAAAATCATTCAATATGCTATTTGTCGGACTTGACTATGCGCCGGAGCTGTTCTATGATTATTATGATCCGAATACGGTTTCCGGTTTGCCATCATATAACGGCGGAGCCGTTGCCGGAGAGCTTGTAACAAACGGTGAATACCGCAGAGTATCCGCCGATACCATTCTTCTTGTTTGCGTTAGCAAGGAGAGAAAGGAATTTGCATTTACCGCTATAAGCCCCGGAACTATTGTTAACCGTGGCAATGAAACAAAATGTCTTTCTGATATTTATGAGGATGAGGGCAAGGACAAATTTATAGAAGCAATTAACGCTCTTGTGGAAATTCCGATAGACCGCTATGCATTCGTAAGTCTTGATAAATTCCCGGATCTCATAAATATAATCGGCGGAGTTGATTTTAATGTTCCTTGCAATATGGTTTATGATGATAACAAGGGCGGACTTCACATCAATATAAGCGAGGGTATGCAGCATCTTGATGGCGAAAAAGCCTTGCAGGTTATTCGTTTTAACAAGTATGAGGACACCACAAATTCCCGACTTAAAACAACTGTAAATTTTGTGCGCGCGGTTATGAGCAAGATGACCGATTCAAAATATATGTATATAAAAAAGGCGGGTGCGATTTTTAAGGAAGCAGAAAAAATGATCGTAACAGATTTCACAGCTGCGGATCTTAACTCAAATCTTGATCTTATTTTCTCGTATCCCTCTTTTACCCCGGTTACCTTTGAGCTTCCCGGTACATATTCAACAATCGATGGCAGGCTTTGCTTTATTCCAAATGCGGTGGCTTGCAAAAATACCCTTGCACCATATAGAAGACAAGTTAACTAAGAAAAATTTTTGAAAGACATATAGGAGTTTTAAAATGAAAAATTCAGAAAAGACAATGGAAAAAATTGTTGCCCTTTGCAAAAATAGAGGCATTATTTTCCCCGGCTCCGAGATCTACGGCGGTCTGGCAAATTCTTGGGACTATGGCCCTCTTGGCGTTGAGTTTAAGAACAATGTCAAAAAGGCTTGGTGGAAGAAATTTGTTCAGGAATCCAAATATAATGTGGGTCTTGACAGCGCAATTATTATGAATCCCGAGGCTTGGGTTGCTTCAGGCCATGTTGGCGGATTTTCCGATCCCCTTATGGATTGCAAGGGCTGCCATGCACGCCACAGAGCAGATAAGCTCATTGAAGATTATGCTTTTCAGAACGGTCTTAGCGATAATCCCGCCGGCTGGAGCTTTGAGCAGATGTCCGAATATATCGCAGAAAAGGGAATAGTTTGCCCCGATTGCGGCAGCAAGGAATTTACCGACATTAAAAAGTTTAACCTTATGTTTAAAACCTTTATCGGTGTAACAGAGAATAATGCAAGCACGGTTTATCTCCGTCCCGAAACAGCACAGGGTATCTTTGTAAACTTCCCGGCGGTTCAGAGATCAACAAGAAAGAAGCTTCCTTTCGGCGTTGCTCAGATAGGTAAGTCCTTTAGAAACGAGATAACTCCCGGTAACTTTGTTTTCCGTACCCGTGAATTTGAGCAGATGGAGCTTGAATTTTTCTGCAAGCCCGATACAGACCTTGAGTGGTTTGCTTATTGGAAGGATTATTGCCATAAGTTCTTGCTTAACCTTGGCATGAAGGACGAGAATCTCCGCCTTCGCGACCATGATCCCGATGAGCTTAGCTTCTATTCAAAGGCTACAACAGACTTTGAGTTCCTCTTCCCATTTGGATGGGGCGAGCTTTGGGGCATTGCTGACAGAACAAACTATGACCTTTCTCAGCACGCAGAGCATAGCGGAAAGGATCTCACATATTTTGATCCCGAAACAAACGAGCATTATATTCCTTATGTTGTTGAGCCATCTCTTGGCGCAGACCGTGTTGCCCTTGCATTCCTTGTTGATGCATATGACGAGGAGGTTATAGACGCAGAAAAGAACGATGTTCGTACAGTTCTTCATCTCCATCCTGCGCTTGCGCCCTTTAAGGCTGCAGTACTTCCCCTTTCAAAGAAGCTTTCCCCGAAGGCTGAGGAAGTTTATGACGAGCTTTCTAAGTATTTCATGGTTGATTTTGATGAAGCAGGCTCTATCGGTAAGAGATACCGCCGTGAGGACGAGATAGGAACTCCTTTCTGCATCACATACGACTTTGATTCTGAGGTTGACGGCTGTGTAACAGTCCGTGACAGAGATACAATGGAGCAGGTTCGTCTGCCCATTGGCGAGCTTAAGGACTATATTGAAAAGGCTCTTCATTTCTGATTTGTAAAATATAAAAAGCCCCACGAAAAAGGACTAAGCCTTTTACGTATGCCTTTTTTAAGATGTAAGTTTTGATTTATAGGGGAGCCTATTAAAAGTTTTATCAAAGCTTTACTGGTTTGGTGCATCTCAACACCTCCACAAACTCTTTTTTATTTACCTCAGTTAATCGAAAAAGGATGAGCAGTTGGCTCATCCTTTTTATTTGCAATCATAAGCACAAAAATAAACGCTCATTTAAGCATATCGTTTTTTGTTGACTTTGGATGCTGGTTTTGATCACTAGGTTTTGTGCCTGTTGTGGTGTTGTTTTCGTGCCAAGCGGCATATAGTCTGATGTCATCTCTTAGTTTTTGATTTTTGAAATCAAATTTTTCTGTTCTCCCACTGTCTATATACCATCCGTCAAAAACATAACCCTCACGCACGGGCACGGGCGGCTCTTTAACATTTTCACCGTATTTCAAGTGCTGCTCTGATACGGCTTGTCCTCCGGCACTGTCAAAGCTGGCAGTAAAACCTTCTCGGCTTCCCATGAAAATTGTGAATACCAGTGCTCCAATTCCAATTACAATTCCAATAGATAGTGCCTTTATGGAAATTTGAACGCCGTCATAAATATTAAACTTTCTATAAGCCATGTTTGCTCCTTATTTTTTAACAAGATATTTTCTCATATCTATTGCACAGGCTATAAGAATAATAAGGCCCTTGATGATATACTGCATATTGGAGTCTATCGAAAGGAAGGTTAAGCCTACGAAGATAAGTCTCAGCAGTACAACACCCATTATAACTCCGCGTATCTTTCCTATTCCGCCCACGAATGAAACACCGCCGATAACGCAGGCGGCAATTGCATCAAGCTCATAGTTCAGACCTGTGGATGCTGAGTTTGAGCTTATTCTGGCCGCTTCTATAAAGCCTGTTATTCCGTACATAACGCCTGCAAGTGTGAAAACCAAGATTATGACTCTTTTGACATTAACGCCCGATACATTTGCAGCCTCTGGATTTGAACCAACGGCAAACATATTCTTTCCAAATGCGGTTTTGTTCCATATAAACCACATAATTGCCGTTATTCCAAGGGAATACCATACATAATTTGGTATTGGAGTTCTGCCAAGAGATATAAAGCTTCCCTTGATAAAATCAGTATATTCGGGCGCAAGTCCTGATATTGATTGACCGTTGTTATTTCCGATCATAAGATACATAAGAAGTGCACCATATACTATAAGCTGTGTTGAAAGCGTAACTATAAAGGGATGAAGATTAAAGTGTGCCGTGCAAAATCCGTTAATTAGGCCAACCAAGGCACCAATGGCAAGGGCTATCAAAAGAACAAAGGGAATAGGGAGTGTTTCAAGCTGGGGAAACATTTTGTTAGGATAGCCGGTGGTTTGAAGCAGGGAAGCAGCCACACAGGCAACAGCACCAACTATTCTTCCTGCCGAAAGGTCGGTTCCTGTTAAAATAATCGCCCCTGCTATGCCAAGTGCAATTGGAAGATTTGCCGCAGAAAGAGAAATAATGTTGACAATTGACGGACCTGAAAGAAATGCAGGATTGATAAATTGTATAATTACAATAGCCGCGATCAGAAAAATATAAAGGGAGTTGTTTAAGAAAAATTCCCATATATAGGCCTTTTTTTCGCTTTTGTCCATTTTTTTAAATCTACTGATGATTTCCATATATAAACCGTGCCTTTCTTCTGATTTAAGCATTTGTTGCGGCAAGAGTCATTATTTCTTCCTGGGTGG
>JAZUQN010000118.1:0-6443 GCA_045605745.1 Eubacteriales bacterium | reverse complement strand
CCGGCAGAGGGGCCGTCCTTTGGAATCGCTCCCTCCGGACAGTGGATATGTATGTCCTTTGTCTTGTAAAAATCCTTATCTATCGGGTATTCGTTGCTTATCGAGCGAACATAGCTTACGGCTATACGGGCAGATTCCTGCATTATATCGCCAAGAGAGCCGGTAAGCTCGATCTTTCCGCTTCCGTCGAGTATTGCGGCTTCAATCTTCAGCATATCACCGCCAACCTCGGTATAAGCAAGACCGTTAACCGTGCCAATCTCGTCGTCCTCAGCAATTCTATCCGGCAATAGCTTTCTTTGTCCAAGATATTCGGAGATGTTTTTATCGGTGATTTTAATGCTTTTTATCTCTTCTTCCAAGAGAAGCTTCTTTGCAGCCTTGCGGCATAGATCTGCTATAGTTCTTTCAAGATTTCTAACACCGGCTTCTTTTGTATAGAAGTCGATAACTTCAACTATTGCACTTTCAGAAATTGAAAGCATCTTTTTCGTTAATCCGTGTCGCTTTAGCTGTTTGGGGATAAGATGATTTTTTGCTATTTGAGTTTTCTCTCGCTTTGTGTAGGTCTTAAGCTCTATGATTTCCATACGGTCGATAAGAGGACGCGGAACCGTATCAAGAGTATTTGCTGTTGCTATAAACACGCATTCTGAGAGATCAAAGGGAAGCTCGATGAAGTGGTCTCTGAAGGTGCAGTTTTGCTCAGAATCGAGAACTTCAAGAAGGGCAGAGGCGGGGTCGCCGTGTGCATCTGAGGTGAGCTTATCGATCTCATCCAGCAGTATAAGAGGGTTTTTAACCTTTGCTTGATTTAAAGCATTTATTATTCTGCCCGGCATTGCGCCGATGTAGGTTTTTCTATGTCCCCTGATGTCGGCTTCATCCCTGACACCGCCAAGAGAAACACGAACATATTTTCGATTCATGGCTCTTGCAATAGATGCTGCCACGCTGGTTTTACCAACGCCGGGAGGACCGACAAGGCATATTATCTGATTCTTCAGCTCCGGATTCAGTTGCTTAACCGCAAGAAATTCAAGTATCCTTTCCTTAACCTTTTGAAGTCCGTCATGATCTTGATTGAGTATTTTTTCTGCTGTGCTAACGCTTACTCGGTCCTTTGTAGCTTTAGACCAAGGAAGCTCAAGGCAGGTGTCAAGATAGGTGCGCAAAAGTCCTGCTTCGGCAGAACCAAATGGGGTTTTTGCCAACCGCTCGTTTTCTTTGAGAAGCTTCTCTCTGACTTCCTCCGGGAGCTTAGTTCGCATAATTCTGTCAAAATATTCGTCAGAATCACTGCCCTCTGTGCCCAGCTCGTCCTGAATAACTTTCATTTCCTCACGCAAATAGTATTCACGCTGATTGCGATTAAGTCTCTCTCTCACATTTCGATGTATCTCCTTTTCACATTCAAGGAGGCTTATCTCGTTTTCCATTATTTTGAGAAGCTCCATAAGTCGCTTCATAGGTTCAAATTTTTCGAGTATCTTCTGCTTGTCCTCATGCTTCACAAGTACATTTGCGGCAATAAAGTCAGCAAGCAGTCCCGGATTTTTTATGGTTTTTGCACGAAGTCTAAGATCTTCGGAAGGGGCCGGGAGATATGCAGAGAGCTCTTCGAGAAGCTTTTGTGCCTGCTCCATCATAGCCTCTGCTTTTATTCCCCCATTATCCGAGAGGCTGATTTTACGGCAGAGCGATTCTGCAACAAGATAATCTCCGAAAGGTCGGATTGTTGTTGCTTCTGCTCGGCAAAGACCCTCAGCAATTATTCTGATATTGCCCGCGGGAGTTTTAACAGACTGCTTTACCTTTGCAACGGTGCCGACTCTGTAAAGTGAGTCTTCGTAATTTTCTGTTTCTTCAGAGTTTTTCTTTGCAAGAAGCAGGACATAGGAATCTGTTTCTATAGCGGCGTCTGCTGCGGCAAGAGTTATCTCCTCTGAACATTCGAAATTTATTGTAACTGCCGGAAAGGCAACTATGCCGCGAAGTGCAACGATAGGCAGTGTTAGGTTTTCAACTTTTTCTATGGTAGCCATTTGAATTTTATTATATCCGTTTAAGGGAGAGATCCTTTCTTGAGAAATTTATATTATTATTTAGTCATTATAACATATTTAAATCGAAATTTCCACAATTTTACGAATTTGTTTACAATTATAATTATAGAAAAGGAAAAAAGCACGGATCGAGACCGACCGGGCGCGTTGATATCATGAGATTGATATTCCGCCAGTGTCGGGTGTCGCCGTGCACATGAGTACATTATAGCGCAGATTTTTCGATTTGTAAATTATCAAAAATGACGATTTTTTGTGGTCGAAAAATGAGGAAAAATGGTCAAAACAGATTTTTTAAGAGATGAAAAAACCGAAAACTGTTGATTTATGTGGGGTTTCTTCATTTGTACATTTTCCCGATAGGAAAATTGTGTAGAAAAAAATATTTTTTTGCGGAGAAAAAATAATTTTGAAAATAATTTTGAAAAGCCCTTGACAAAAGAAGGGGGACATGGTATAATACGCAGGAATAAAGCAGAGCGTTTCTCCGCTCTCACCCTGCCGCACTGCGAGCAGGCGTTGATATTTTTCTTTTCACTTATTGAGGAGAACTATGTGTGCGGGGAATTTCCTCGCATTTTTGCTTTTTTAATTAATTTTTGGAGGTGCATATTTATCAGCACAAAAGAAACGCCCATCAATGAGGAAATCAGAGCGAAGGAGATTCGTGTTGTCGGTCCCGAGGGAGAACAGCTTGGCATTATGTCCAGCGACAATGCATTAAAGATCGCATATGATCAAGGACTGGATCTTGTTATGATGGCTGCTCAGGCAGAGCCGCCCGTTTGCCGCATAATGGATTATGGCAAATATCGCTTTGATAGGGAAAAGAGAGAAAAAGAAGCTCGTAAGAAGCAGCAGACTGTTGAGCTTAAGGAAGTCCAGCTTTCCTGCCGAATTGACAAGCATGATTTTGAAACAAAGGTAAACCATGCATTGCGTTTTCTCAGTGCCGGTAACAAGGTTCGTTGCGTTGTTAAGTTTAGAGGACGCGAAATGAGCCATATGGAGATCGGCAAGGAGATTCTTGAGCGTTTTGCCGAGAGCGTTTCCGAATACGGCTCGGTTGATAAGAAGCCTTCAACAGAGGGACGATTTATGAGTATGATCATCGTTCCCCTAAAGCCGGGCAAATAAGCCCCCTTAAAAAGTTCATTTACAGCCAAAGCGGCCCGGCAATCCCATGCCCTTGTCGCGCTGTATGATAAACAATTTCAAACAAAAGGAGAAATGTAAAATGGGAAAGATTAAGACACATAAGGCATCTGCTAAGAGATTTTCCGTAACTGGCGGCGGAAAGGTTAAGCACTATCACGGTCAGCACCGCCACAACCTGGGTCACAAGACCGCAAAGCGTAAGAGATTCCTTCGCGGCAGCGGAGTTCTCAGCCACGCAATGACAGCAAACTACAGAACACTTATCCAGAAATAATAGCGGTAGAAAGATTTAGGAGGAATTAGAAAATGGCAAGAATTAAGGGCGCGATGATGACGCGCAAGAGAAGAAATAAAATTCTGAAGGCTGCTAAGGGCTATTGGGGTGCAAAGAGCACACACTTTAAGATGGCTAAGCAGCAGGTTATGAAGAGCGGTAACTATGCATTTGCAGGCCGTAAGATGAAGAAGAGAGATTTCAGAAGACTTTGGATCGCTCGTATCTCTGCACAGGCTAAGGTAAATGGCATGAACTACTCGACATTTATGCACGGCCTCAAGAAGGCAGGTATCGATCTTAACAGAAAGATGCTTTCTGAGCTTGCAATCTCCGATAAGGACGCATTTGCAGCACTTGCAGAAAAAGCTAAAGCTGCGCTTTAATGAATTAAAAACCCGGTTATTACCGGGTTTTTGTCATAAATACAGATAGGTCATTTTTTGAAATACTGAATTGCTTGGAGGAAATTATGCCGCTTAAAATTAAAGCAATAGCCGATGTTATCAGCTCAAGAAGCAATCCGCTGATTGTTAGAATCGGTAAGCTCGAGGATAAAAAACATCGTGAAAATGAGCGGCTTTTTCGCTTTGATGGGGTTAAGCTCCTCATCGAAGCCCTTGAATTCGGCGTTGATATCGAATATATAATTGTTCGAGAGGATGCCTATGAATTTGTGATGGACACGCTGAGAATGTATTTTTCAGATAAGGACGTTTTTTGCGGCGGAGCCCTTGTCACGGTATCAGATCTCGCATTCAAAAAGCTGTCCGGTGAAAAATCTCCCGAAGGGGTCATCACTGTTGCAAAATATATTGACGGATCACATAAAATATGTAAAATAGCGGATGGTGAATTCTTTGGAGGAAAAGAGAAAACACTGTTGCTTGAATCTATAAGAGATCCGGGAAATCTTGGAACTATTCTTCGCTGTGCAGCTGCATTTGGCATTGGAAGGATAGTGATGACAGAGGACTGTGCTGATATTTATAATCCCAAGGTGCTGAGAGCAGCAATGGGGGCTATCTTTAAGATTGAAACCATAAGGATAGATGATATAGTTGGTGCAATCGACATTTTAAGGAGCTCCGGCAGACAGGTGTTTGCCACTGCCCTTGACAGAGATTCATTGAAGCTTGGAGATTTTGCTATAAAAGCCTCGGATGTTTTCCTTATTGGCAACGAGGGTCACGGACTCTCGGAAAAAGCTATAAAAGCGACGGATAAGAGCGTGTTTATACCAATGGAAAAGGGAACCGAATCACTTAATGCGGCGATTGCCGCTTCGATCTGCCTTTGGGAACAGGCGAAAGCTTAAGGAGGAATATGGTGTCAGATACAATATATTGGATATGGCTTGCGGGAAGACTTGGCCCCGGCAACAGAAAGCTGCATTATATACTTGACCGTTTTTCCACTCCTTATGAGGTTTTTAGGGCAGAAAGCGAAGAAATAGATCAGCTTGATATTTCGGATAAGCTGAAGGATGCTCTTTCAGACAAAAATATGAAAGAGGCCTATGCAATAAACGATTATTGCACATCTCACAATATCGGAATACTTACATATTCAAATGAATATTATCCCTCAAAGCTTAGGGGAATTTCAAATCCTCCTGCGGTGTTATATTTCAGGGGTCAGCTTCCAAACACCGATGACTATGTTTCGATAGGTGTGGTTGGAACAAGAAAAATGAGCGAATATGGCAAGCGTTCTGCGTATAAAATATCATATGAACTGGCTTCTGCCGGTGTCACTGTTGTCAGTGGAATGGCACTTGGAATAGATGGAGTTGCAGCTTGTGCAGCCATCAAAGCCGGCGGTAAAACTATTGCAGTGCTTGGTTCAGGAGTTGATGTTGTGTATCCTCATGAACACAATAAGCTTTATGAAGAAATAATTAAAAACGGTGCGGTTATTTCAGAATATCCACCAACAACCGAGCCGAGAGGTACACACTTTCCGGCAAGAAACAGGATAATAAGCGGTCTCACAAACGGCACTTTGGTCATTGAGGGAGATCTTGGCAGTGGTGCCCTGATAACTGCCGATTGCGCTATTGAACAAGGCAAGGATATTTTTGCTTTGCCCGGAAATCTTGACAACAAGACGGCTAAGGGAACGAACAAGCTGATAAGCGATGGCGCAGCTATTATCACAAAAACGGAGGATATACTTAAAAATTATGAGTTTTATTATGGGAAAACTCTGAATTTTTTGGGTTTTAGTATGTCAAGGAGCAGATCTGAGCTTGATGAAAACGCTCTTGCCTCTATGGGAATTTGCAGAAGAGGAAGGGCTTTAAAGGAGGCATCTTTGCATGAAGAAGAGCGAAAGATTGACAAAACCAATATCCTTCGCCCAAGAAAGCTCCCAAAAACAAAAACAACCGAAAATATGCCTTCAACTATTCCCAAGGTAAAGCAGAATGTTGAGGAAACAAAATCCGAAAGAAACATAAGCGCAGAGGCAGAGCTTGCGGCGCTTGAGGATAATGAAAAGGAAATTTTTCTTGCAATTCCCGATGACAGAGCAATCGGAGTTGATGCGCTTATGCGCCTTGGCTATAGCTGCTCAGAGGTTATGGGTACACTT
This sequence comes from Eubacteriales bacterium, assembly GCA_045605745.1. Taxonomy (GTDB): domain Bacteria; phylum Bacillota; class Clostridia; order Oscillospirales; family CAG-272; genus SIG710. The sequence continues at coordinate 350 of JAZUQN010000118.1, read as the reverse complement.
GCAATGCTTGAGATAAAAGGACTTGTGAGTTCGCTTCCGGGTGGGCTCTATATCAAAAACTGAATGTTTAGAAAGGATATACAATTTAATGGCAAATCTCGTAATAGTTGAGTCCCCCTCAAAAGCAAATACAATAAAGGGTTATCTTGGCTCAAATTATAAAGTTATAGCATCAAAGGGTCATGTCAGAGACCTGCCCAAAAGCACCCTTGGCGTTGATATTGAAAATGGTTTTGAAACACATTATATCAATATCAGAGGAAAGGGAGATCTTATTAAGAGCATAAAAAAAGAAGCTAAAAATGCGGGAAAAGTTTTTCTTGCAACCGACCCTGATAGAGAGGGAGAAG
>JAZUQN010000117.1:0-8491 GCA_045605745.1 Eubacteriales bacterium | reverse complement strand
GTCGCTTGATTTTTAACATATTTAGCTTTTAAATTGCAAAGCCCAAAAACATCCACGCAACAAAGCAGAACAGGAGAAATACAACCAAGACAGCAGGTATGAACACAAGATATGCCGATAATATCATCGCCGGTATATCCTTTTTTTCAACGCCGCCTTCTCTCTTAAGCTCTTCTTTAAGTCTTTTCTCCTTTTCAGGGTCAATTTTTCTGAAAAATTTAGAAAACATTGCCATTTTTCAAATCCTCACAGTGGGAATTTCAAAATCAAGCTCTATCATTTGCGCGTACTGTTTTCTGCTTTTCGGGAAGCTCAAAGAGATATTCGCCCTTCTCATTCAGCTTTTTCTCAGGGAAATGGCAAGCTACAAAGTGGCCGGGCTCAACCTCTATATAAGGAGGCGGAACTCGCTTGCAGTCTTCGCACGCCATATAGCAACGAGTGTGGAATTTGCAACCCTCGGGAGGTCTTATCGGGCTTGGGATATTACCCTCAAGAATAATTCTCTCCTTGTTAAGGCTTTCCGCATCGGTTGTTGGAATTGAGGAAAGCAGCGCAACAGTATACGGATGGCGAGGATCGGCAAACACCGTTTCAGCATCGCCAAGCTCAACTATATTGCCAAGATACATAACGCCGATTCGGTCCGAAATATATCTGACAACCGACAGGTCATGAGAAATAAACAAATATGTGAGATTTTCCTTTTCCTTCAGCTCCTCAAGCAGGTTGATGATCTGAGACTGAATTGAAACATCAAGCGCTGAAACGCACTCATCGCACACGATAAACTGAGGCTTAACAGCCAAGGCTCTCGCAATACAAATTCTCTGTCTCTGTCCGCCCGAAAACTGATGCGGATAGCGGTGAAGCATATAATCCTGAAGTCCGCACTGACGCATTACAGACAGGATATACTCCTTCATTGCAGGCGAGCCATGCTTAAAGAACTTGTGGGTCACAAGTCCCTCCTCGATTATCTGACCGATAGTCATACGAGGATTGAGTGAAGAATATGGATCCTGGAATATGATTTGAATATCCTTGCGGAGTGTGCGAAGTTCACTATAGGTAAGGCGGCTAAGGTCAATGCCGTCATCAAGCATTGCTTCATATTCGGCAAACCTTGCATCGTCCTTATATTTTTCCTTCAGAGCATTGATCTGCTTGATGTCATCAGAAAGCACATCGTTTTGTGCCTTGATCTGATCAAGCAAAGCATTTTTCTTTGCCATAAGCTTTTCGATCTTTGCTTCGCACGAAGCTTTTTTCTTTGCATCCTCTGTTTCCTTTGCCTCAGAATCGAGAGCTACAACCTCTGTGTCGATATCCTGCATCGCATTTCTGAGAGAAGCAATGCGCACATCTGTGTTAAATTTCTTTAGAAGAAGTGAAGCGCCCTCGGAGGGATCGGAAAGAGCGGCAAAACCACCAAGAATCTTTACAACATTCTGAAAAGCGGTTTCGGCTTCTGCCTTTGCAAGATTCTTCTGCTGAATTTGGAAGAATGTTGCCTCTTTTCCTGCTGTCTCGCAAGCAGCTTCAAGCGCTGCAGCCTTTTCCTGCATCTTTTTATAGTTTGCAATCAGCTTTGTCGCATTTTTAAGTGTTTTCTCAACATAGCCGGGGGCAAACTCCGCAATTGTTCTGCCATAATAAATGGTGCTTCCCGCGGTCTGATCATAGAGCTGAAGAATAGTACGGCCAAGGGTGGATTTTCCGCATCCGGACTCTCCAACAAGACCAAATGTTTCGCCCTTGTGGATATCAATAGTTATTTCCTCATTGGCTCTGACATACAGCTGTTCCTTTTGAAAAATGCTGGATTTTGCTATTGGGAAATACTTTTTAAGGTTCGTTATTGATAACAGCTTTTCTGTGTTCGGCACTATTCCTTACCTCCTTTTCGGGATAGAAACAACGCACCTTCTGTCCGGGAGCAACCTCTTCAAGAGCAGGCTCCTCCTCAAAACATTTCTGAGTAGCGTATTTACATCTGGGCGCAAACTTACATCCCTTTGGAAGTGCAAGAGGATGCGGAACCACGCCCGGGATAGGTTCAAGCTTGTCTGTGATATTGTCTATTCGAGGAATACTGAACATCAGTCCCTCGGTATATGGATGACTCTTTTCACAATCCGTGAAAATAGTCTTTGCGCTTGTTTGCTCAACAACCTGTCCGCAGTACATAACAACAACATCATCTGCCATCTCATTGATAACGCCAAGGTCATGAGTGATAAAAATGATAGATGTGCCATTCTCCTTTTGAAGCTCGTTCATAAGGCGAAGTATCTGCGCCTGAATAGTAACATCAAGGGCGGTTGTAGGCTCGTCTGCTATAAGGATCTTGGGCTTACAGGCAAGAGCCATTGCAATCATAACTCTCTGGCGCATACCACCGGAAAGCTGATGAGGATACTGACGCATAACAGCCTCGGGATTAGGTATCTGAACAGCATAAAGCATATCGAGAACCTTTTTCTCCGCCTGCTTTTTCGTCATTTTCTGGTGTATAATAAAGGGCTCGCTAAGCTGCCTTTTAATAGTGAACACAGGGTTAAGGGAGGTCATAGGCTCCTGGAAAATAACCGAGATCTTATTACCTCTTATATCATACATCTGCTGTTGTGTCAGCTTTGTAAGATCTGTCCCATCAAAAAGTATCTCGCCCTCTGCGATATATCCGTTTCCGTCAAGAAGCTGAAGAATACTCATTGCAGAAACGCTTTTTCCCGAACCGGATTCACCAACAATGCCTATGGTTCGTCCCGGCTCAAGAGAATATGAAACATCATTTACCGCTTTAACGGTACCTTTTCTTGTTTTAAAATAAGTATGAAGGTTCTTTACTTCAAGTAATGCCATTTTTCAGTACCTCCTTACTTTTCCTGGCTGCTCTTGGGGTCAAGAACATCTCGCAGGGTGTCACCGATAATATTGATACTGATGGTTGCAATTGAAAGGAATATCGAGGGGAAGAGCCACTGCCACCAGTAGTTCTGAATAACAATTGAGTTGTTTGCACCGTTAAGCATATTACCCCATGTTGGCTGAGGAAGCTGTACTCCGAAGCCGAGATATGAAAGGGAGGACTCGGTAAGAAGGCAACCTGCAAAATCAAGGGTCATGCTAACAAGTATAACAGAAATAATATTGGGAAGAATGTGCTTAAACGCAATTCTTGATTCCTTAACACCCATAGATTGTGCTGCAATAACAAATTCCTTTTCTCTTTCTGCCAGCACCTGTCCACGGATCATTCTTGCAAGACCCGTCCAGCTCAGAAGGCCAAGAATTACCATGATAATGAAAATTCTGGTCTTTTCGCCTATAGGATAGTTACGGATAACAAAGGAAAGCATCATTGCAAAAGGCAGGAATGGGATTGCCGAGAAAATCTCGGTTATACGCATAAGCAGCATATCCACCCAACCGCCGAAATATCCGGAAAGACATCCGATTATGATAGCGATGATAGAGGAAACGATTACGGCAACTGCACCGATAGTCATTGTCATCTTACCACCGTGAACGATTCGAGTAAATGTATCTCTACCCATACCGTCAGTACCAAAGAGATAGCCGCGCAGACCTGCTTTTGCGGTCAGCTTGCCATCTTCATTTGTTGCATAGGATTGTTTTGCACCGGCAAAGATAGCAGAAGCCTTTTTGCCGGAAATATCTGTTTGGCCATCCATATTATGACCCCAAGCATATACTCTGCCCGTATCTGTGAGAGCCACAAAATGACGGGTACCGCCTGCAAGGTCAACATATTTTCCCTCAGTAGGAACAGGAATAATCTGCTCACCGTATTCAGCAGCACCAAACACAAGAACCTCGCCTGTTTCAAGCAGGAATGCAAAGCAGTTATTTGTTGCTGCAATATCAACAACGGCGAAATCCTCAAGATAACCGGAGAAGCTCTTTATAACTCCCTGAGTTGATGAAGTTGCGGACTGGCGGAAGAATAGATTTTTTCCACCGCTAACCGTTCCGTCTTTAAAACGAACAACCACATTATAGTTTGAGAGAGCAACCTGAGCAACATTTGTGTTATATTTATCAGCAACCTCAGTCATATTGAGACAAGCACGAGTGTTGCCCCACATATAGAGAGTGCCGTCATAAACCAAAGCTGTTGTCTGATAACCGCAGATAAGCTGTTCAACCTTTGAAACATCGGGAAGTACGAAATATTCTCCATCCTTTGTGAAGCCTGCTTCGCTCAGGACTCTATCCATCGAGCGATATCCGTCAGCCTCATTTGCCGCACCAAACTGTCCGTTATTTTTATTACCCCAACCAACTACTTTACCATCGGTTGTAATAGCAATAACATGGTCTGAGCCTGCAGCGGCTGTAAGAACATTACCCTTTTCAATGACATCGGGGAAAACAGAATAATCTCTCTTTGTAAGAGCATCCTTTGTATAGCCCCACATATAAAGGGTATCGTCCTCACCGACACCAACGGTAAAGTTTGAAAAACCGTTGATTTCACGAATATTGTTTTTCAGTTCCTTTGGAACGCTCAGCATCGAAAAATTGGGCGCAATATTCTTCTGCAGCGGGTCTGTGTAATTGAGCTGCATTGGGAAGAAATATGGGCCAATGAATACAAAAAGAAACAAAAGCACAAGCGTGACAAGTGCTACAACAGCAAGCTTGCGACGGAAAAATGCTTTAACAGCAAGCTTTGAGGGACTTTCGAGCTTTTCAACCTCAAAAATATCAAGATCCTTGCTTGCTCCAAGGAACATACGGCGAACCCAAGTGCCAAGAGTGGAGAAAATGCCTTTTTTCTTATTATCTTTACTCATTTTTTCTCCTCCCATCATTTATTAACGCGGACTCTGGGATCCACAAAGCCATATGCTATGTCGGTTATAAGGTTACCAAGCAATGAAATAAGGATATAGAAAAGCTGGAGTGCAAGCACAACCTCATTATCGCTTCTTGTTAAAGAGTCAAAATAAACTCGTCCGATACCGTTAAGCGCAAAAATATTCTCTATCATAAGAGAGCCTGAGAAAATGCCAAGGAACCAACCTATAACGAGAGTTACGATCGGAATAAGAGCATTTCTCCAAGCGTGAGAATAAATAACTGCCTTTTCTTTAAGTCCCTTTGCCCTTGCAGTACGGATACAGTCCATTGAAAGAGCCTCTATCATAGAAGCACGAACATATCTTGTCATACCGCCAAGAGAGCAGAAAGTCATAACTATAAGGGGAAGCGCCAAATGATACATTCTATCTACAAACTGTCTCCAGCCTGACCATTCCGCACTTCCGGCAGTATTCATACCGGATACAGGGAACCATCCAAGCAAAACAGCGAACAGCCAAATGAAAACGATTGCTATAATAAATGTAGGCAAGCTATAACCAACTATAGTTCCTACCTGAACAGCAACATCACGCTTACTTCCGCGTTTAACCGCGCAGAAAATACCCAAAGGAAGTGTTATTCCAAGGGCTAATACAGTTGCAAAAACATTTATAAATATAGTATTCTTCATTGGTTCAACAAGAACCTCGGCAACGGGCTTGCCAAAGTGTGAAGAATTACCGAGATTTCCCTGAAAAATTCCGTTAAATGTTCCATCAGAGAATGGATAAATTCCAAGCCAACGCCCATATCTCTCGAAAATATTACCATCAAGGCCGTACTTGGCTTGCCAGTATGCGTAGCGCTCATCAAAATCAAGTTTTTTGTTAGCTGTTATCTCAGCCTTTGCAGCCTCTGCGGCTTTGTCCACGGGCAGCATATTGTATATCAGGTAAATGAGCATAGACAGAATAAAAAATACGAGAACGATATACAATAATCGCTTAAGTATATATTTGCCCATCGCGACCTCCAAAAAAATTTGCCAACGGCGCTTGCGCCGTTATCATAATGCTTTTATTTTAAAATTTCATATTGTTTAAGTAAAAATAAAAAAATCCTAAATTACACCATAAGTAGGAACGGCGTCAGGCGCCGCTCCTACTCATCGGTATAACATTTTCCGTTCCGGGACAAGCCCGGAACGGATATTTAATTGTTGCTAAACCGATTGCGGTAGACGGTAAAGCATAGTTGTCATGGCAGAATTATTTGTAGTTCTCCCAGAAGTCAGCCTCATCCATTATGAAGCTCATCTGATAGTCATTGTACATATCAGGATTGATTGTCCAGTTGAACGCATAGTCATAAGCAGCGCTTGTGAAGCCTGTTGCAAAGTTAACTGCATTAAGCTTAGGTGTGCCGTTATAGCCATAGCCTTCAATTCTGTAAAGCTCGCCGTAAAGACCTGTGTTAAAGTCTGTGGATGTGTAAACGATGTACATACCGATTTCGGTTGTTGCTGTGGGATTGGACTGCCATGCTGTAAGGAGCTGGTCGGTTACAGAGTTAGGCTGTGTGCCGTACCAGTTGATAGCGAGAGGCATATAGTAGTCATTGCCAACCTTAACTGTTGCATACTTGCCGTCGGTTGTCTTGAAGTTGAGGTTGTCATTTGTCTTTTCATAACCCTCAAGCTTCTTATAACGAACACCGTCAGTGTACTCGCCACCCTCAGCATTGTAGATCCAGCCAGCCTCTTCAAGAACTGCGATTGCGCTGTCCTTAGAATAAGCATATTCGTTGAGAAGGATCTCATCAGCAACTGCCTTATATGCAGAGTAACCTGTGTAGTAAGGACCGTGTACAACTGCACCGTAACCACCTGTGAAGGTCTGAGCGAACTCAGGACGGTTGATTGTGTACATGATAGCCTGTCTTACAGATACGAAGGATGTAGGACCGAAGTCGCAACGGAAGCCAAGCTTACCGTAACCTGCTCTATCATAGTGAGTTTCTGCATACTTTTCAGGGTTAGCTTCAACTGTAGCAAGAGCTGCTACTGTCTCATCAGCACCTGTGATACCTGCAATAACGTCGATCTGACCGGACTTGAACTGGTCCATCTGAGTTTCCTCAACTGCCTTTACATATGTGATTGTCTCGATAGAAGCCTTGCCTCTTGCGTCATCACCGGGGTAGTTGGGGTTAAGTGTAAGTGTTGCGGTAAGTGTAGAAGCATCAAAATTAGATACTACATAAGGACCGGAATAAGGAAGTTCGGAATCCCAAGCAAGGTTTGCTACGATAGCTGCTGCTGTGGAATAAACCTCTGTGCCGTCCTTTGTTTCCTTTGCATAGAAGGCATCGGAGAGACCGCAGCTACCGTCTTCTGCAACAACTACATCAGCATCGCCAAGGTAGAGAGCAAGAGGTACTGGGCTAAAGCCTGCATATGCCATTGAATAGTAGTAGTTAGCATAATCCTTAACAACTGTTACAGAGAATGTGTAATCGTCAATGAGCTTGATGCCGCTGAAATACTTGGAAGCTGCAACGCCTTCAACATCAGCACCGTCATTTGTGCCGTCGAATGCCTTGAATGCATCGAAGCCAACGAAGTTAAGACCGCTATTGCCTGAACCTCCTGCTGCAACACCTACAGCAGTGGAGTTTGCAAGAGTAGCTGCGATATAGTTCTTAGCTGTGATAGCAGAACCATCGCTAAATACAAGGCCTTCCTTGACCTTGACTGTGTATGTGAGTGTACCGTCTTCGTTGAGAACGGAAACAGGCTCCTCAGCAAGTGCCATCATGTTCCAGATATAAGCACCGTCCTTGTTTGTCTGAACTGTTGCATAACCGCTTGTGAGGTTTTCAACATCAAGGTCAGAAGATCCGGGTGAGGACTTGCCCCAGCTGGAGTTACGGAATGCACCGGAAAGGTCGGTTGCACTGCCGAGAATTACAGAGTTTGCTTCGCCTGCCTTAACTGTAGCTGCAACGATAGCGTCTGCGGGAGCCCAGTAAGGAGTCGTAACGAAGTTTTCGATCTTTGCATTGTAAAGATCGAAATACTGGTTAGAGTAAAGCGGAATCTCAGGAACGAGATAGTTCCATCTCTGAATGTAGAGCTTCCACCACTGGTTGAAAATCTCTTCAGATGTTGTGTAGCTGCTGCCTTCCGGAACAGCTGTGTTGTAAACCATTGCCATGGAAAGGAAGTCCATACCGAGCTCATACTCAACGCCCTCATATGTAGCGTAAGCGAGACCGTCTTTCTCTGTTACCATGTCGATTGTGACATTTGCACCGATCATATCATAGACCGATGTGTAGTCTGTGTGCGCAATAACGTCGGGGTTGTCAGCAGGGTCATTAACCACTGTGTCTGTACCCTCACCAGTTCCATCAACCTTGCTTGTGTCAACAGCGGGAGTCTTCTCGCCACCGCAAGATGCGAACATGGAGAGACCAAGAAGCAACGCCATAAGAAGCGCAAGAACCTTGATCGATTTCATAATAAATTCCTCCAAAATTGTTTTGTATGCCGGCATCGAAACCGCAAATTCGCGCCATAGCATACTATATTATTCAGCGGACATTTGTCCGATGAAAGCAAATAGAGAACAATAATTCAGCATATATGCTGAAT
>JAZUQN010000116.1:0-4090 GCA_045605745.1 Eubacteriales bacterium | reverse complement strand
ACTTTATTCACAGGCAAATATGTTTGCAAGAACACTGAAATACAAAAAAGTTGTTGAAACAGATGCTAAAGAAGAGGAAGAAGAAGTATTTGCAGATGTTGATTATGTTGTTGACGAAAAAGCAAAAACTGCAACTCTTACTCCAAACGGTGTAAAAAAAGCAGAACAGGCGTTCGGTCTTGAAAACCTTACAGATCCTGCGAATATGACAATTTCTCACCACATAAATCAGGCTATAAAGGCAAACGGAATTATGCAGCGTGACCGTGACTACGTTGTAAAAGACGGTCAGGTTATTATCGTTGATGAATTTACAGGACGTCTTATGTTTGGAAGAAGATACAGCGACGGACTTCATCAGGCAATTGAGGCAAAGGAGAGGGTTAAGGTTCAGAAAGAGAACAAGACCCTTGCAACAATAACCTTCCAGAATTTCTTTAGGATGTATTCAAAGCTTTCCGGCATGACCGGTACTGCCTTGACGGAGGATAACGAGTTCCGTGAGATATACAACCTTGATGTTGTTGAGGTTCCCACAAACAAGCCGATGATAAGGCTTGATAGAAATGATGTTGTTTATAAGAATGTCAAGGGAAAATATCAGGCAATTGTAAAGCAGGTTAAGGAGTGTCATGACAAGGGACAGCCTGTGCTTGTGGGTACCGTTTCCATTGATAAATCAGAGGAGCTATCCTCAATGCTGAGGAAAAACGGAATTGCACACACCGTTCTAAATGCAAAATATCATGAAAAAGAAGCGGAGATCGTTGCTCAGGCAGGTAAGCTTGGAGCTGTTACCATTTCAACCAACATGGCGGGAAGAGGAACGGATATCATGCTTGGCGGAAACCCCGAATATATGGCAAAGGCAGAAATGCGCCGCCTCGGCTTCGAGGAGGAGCTCATAGCTATTGCAACAGGCACCGCTGATATCGCCGATGAAAATGTTAAAGAGGCTCGCAGAGTATTCAGAGAGCTTTATGACAAATATAAAAAAGAGATTGCGCCTGAGGCTGAAAAGGTCAGAGAGGCAGGAGGTCTGTTTATTCTTGGCACCGAGCGACATGAATCACGCCGTATAGATAACCAGCTTAGAGGACGCTCGGGAAGGCAGGGCGACCCCGGCGAATCAAGATTTTTCCTTTCTCTTGAGGATGACCTTATGCGCCTTTTCGGAAGCGAAAAGATAATGGGCATGGTTGAGGCTCTAAAATATCCGGATGATATGCCAATTGATGCAAAGATACTTTCGGGATCCATTGAGGGCGCACAGAAGCGAATAGAAGAGTCTAACTTCAAACGTCGCAAAAATGTCATTACCTATGACGACGTTATGAATCAGCAGAGGAACATCATCTATAAACAGCGTCAATCTGTTCTTGATGGAGAGGATATGAGTGAAACTATTGAGAAGATGATATCCTCAACAATAGAAGAAACTGTACATTCCTTTACCATGGGAGAGACAAATGCTGAATGGAATTTGGATGGACTCCGCAATCATTACAGAGGACTTCTTTGCGGTGACGGAGACTTTAAATATACCGATGAAGAGCTTGCAAAGCTGAAGAAAGAGGATATCATTGAATTACTCAGCGCAAGAGCCTTTAAGATCTATAGCGACAAAGAAGAACTCTTTGGCAAGGATGTGTTCAGAGAGGTGGAGAGAGCGATACTTTTGCGCAATGTTGACCTTAAATGGATGGATCATATTGATGCTATGGATGATCTAAAGGATACTATCGGTCTTCAGGCCTATGCTCAGAGAAATCCTGTCACAGAATACCGCATTGCCGGTGCTGATATGTTTGATGAAATGATAGCAGAAATCAGGGAAAACACTGTTCGTACTATACTTTCGGTTGTTCCCCGTCAAAGCTCGGAGATAAAGCGTACCGAGGTTGCAAAGCCTCTTATTGAGGGCTTTGCAGGCGGAAGACCACCTAAAAAGGGAATGAAAAAAGTTGGCAATACTGTTGTGCGCACAGAGGCAAAGATTGGCAGAAATGATCCTTGCCCTTGCGGAAGCGGACTTAAATATAAAAAATGCTGTGGCGCAAATAAATCTGGCGCTGATGAAGACTAAGGTGTGAAATGGGATTTGGATTGATTTTTTTCGGATATGCAATGGCATATCTTCTTTCGCTCAATTCCTTTGGATTTTTATTCAGACTTTTGGGATGTGCAATTATGATTTCGGGACTTTCAAAGCTTACCCAATTTGAAAAAAGCTTTAAATATGCAAATGCTTTTGTTTATATGCTTTCTGCCGCCGCTACGGCAGAAAGCATAATATATCTGTTTGGAGCAGGGCTTGCGGAAAAAGCACAAACATATTCACTTGTAGCTTTTCTTGCATTATCTATACCTTTTCATGTTTTTTTGCATCGCTCCATAAATAGTCTCTCAAAGGATGTTGGGCTTTTAAGTATCCTCAAAAGCTCTATGAGAAATGCTGCATTTGGCATTGTGGAGTTAGTGCTTGCCACAGTTGCTTTTGTCTTTTGGTATCTTAAAGTGAGTGTTGCCAGATATCTATTGATGGCAGCTTTTATCCTTCCGTTTTTGATTTTTGTTTTAAATCTGATCCTGCTTTATTCTTGCTACAAAAATATTTGCGAGGAGGGAGACGAGGAGGCCCTGCGCAAGCCTTCAAAAATTTCCTTTCTTAACAAGCTGTTTGATGCTGCGGACAAAAGAGAACAGGAGATATTTGAAAAAACGAAAAGCTATGCCGAAAGCAAAATAAAACAGGATAACGAAAAAAAGAAAATTAAGAAGAAAAATAAGAAGAAAAACAGGAGGTAAGCTGTGCAGAAAAAGCAAATTAAAGTTAGAAAAAACTTTGGCATCGGCCTTATTATTGCAGCTTCCTTTTTCCTTTTCAACCCCGATATTGCTATTATTGACATAATCCCAGATGTTTTCGGATATCTTCTTTTAATATGCGGTATCACACTTTTTGCAGAGGTTAATGAAAAAATCGCAGAGGCAAGAAGACTTTTTGTTAAGGCAGCGATCTGCAATGCTGTAAAAACAGGGCTTATAGTTGTGCTTTTTGGATTCGTCACTCCCCGTGAGATGCCGGTCAGTATGCTTCTTTTCACTTTTGTGATGAACTTGTTTGATCTTATCTATGTTATTCCCGGCTATATTCATTTTTTCAGTGGGCTTATTTTTCTTGGAGAGCGTCTTGACGGCAGCTTTGTTCTCGGAAGAAAGAGATATGTGCCAAGAGTATGTCATGAAGCTGTAAATGAAAAAAGGCGGGCAAGGTTTTTGCTAAGTGAAGAAAGGCGCAGACGCAGGATAGAGGCATCTCCTTCAAATGTTGAAAAATTCAGAAGGTCAACAGTGATATTTGTGATTTTTAAGGCTGTCACTCCTGTTTTGCCCGAGTTTACTTCGCTTCTCAATTATGAGTATAGCAATTCACTTGTAAACTATTACGATTTTATTTACTTATACAGAACACTTGCAATAATCATTTTGTTTGTAGTTGGCATTTTCTGGCTTGTGAGTGCCTTGCGCTTTTATATCGGGCTTCTTCGCGATAGGGCGTTTGTCTCTGCTCTAAAGGAGAAATACACTGCCGAGGTGCTCCCAAACAAGGTCTATTTTGCAAAAAAACACGCTGCCTTAACAAGAACTCTGTTTATATGCGCAGCTTTCTTTTTTACCAATTTGTATTTCGATGAGGTAAATATAATTCCTAATATTATTCCGGCGGTTATTCTTGCCTTTGCCGCATTTAAGATACGCTCTTACAGCAGTGGCTGGAAGCTATGCTTTATATCGTCTTTTCTTGTGGGGGCAGGTGCTTTTGCAATGGAGTATCTCAGATGGGAGTTTAATGCCGAATTTATCAAAGAACAGATAATGCGAAACCCCAAGGCCTATGCAGCGTGGGAAAAGCTTTTTTATGTTTCTATATCAGAGGGTGCAGCACTTATAATATCAGTTATTGCCATTCTTTTTGTGGCAAGGGATATCGTGAAAAGGTATACCGGTTATTTTACACCTGGTACCGATGCCTTTGACCCGGAGAGAGCAACAAAAGAGCTGCATCATGAGCTTTTGATGCCCCTTA
>JAZUQN010000115.1:0-4327 GCA_045605745.1 Eubacteriales bacterium | reverse complement strand
CAGAAAGAATAAACTTCATCTTAACATAACCGATTTCTCCACCCGAAAAAGCATCTCCGCGAAGCATAGACAATAGTATTTTTTCGTTTATTGTATCGTGCCCTATTCTGCTTTCACGCCTTAAAACATTATAGACTGCCGCAAAATCTGCCCTTGTCGGAATAACATTTTTGGGATCGTCAAAATCACCGCCACCCTTTATGTATTCATATCGGTAAATATCCTTTTTCAGTGCAGCCTCATAATCCTTGGAAAGCCTCACATCTTTAATGATCATCTGAACGCTTCTTACATTTTGATATTCGTTTATATCGATATTGAAGAATATGTCTACTCTGTCGCCTTCACCAAAATCGAATCTTTGCGGAGCCATTCCGAAATACATTGCGGTGATACTCTTGTTTCCTTGAGACACGATCAGCTTTAAGTGCTTTCCTGCACCGATTGAGAAAATACGTTCGATCTTTGCATCTCTCAAAATGAAAGCAGGAGTTGGATTTGCAGTGCCAAAAGGTTCAAGCATACCAATTGCAGTTGCATTTTCAAGGGTAAGATCTGTCATCTCAATATCAAAATCTGCATCAAGACGAACATTCATCATATCTTCAGAAATATTTGCAAGTGCAAATTCATTTATTTTCTTTTTAAATTCATCAAGCCTTTCACGCTCAACCGTCAAACCTGCCGCGAGTTCATGTCCTCCATATTTTACAAGGCAATCGTTGCAGTGGCTAAGAGCTTCAACCAGGTTCATGCCCTTGATGCTTCTGCCTGATCCCTTGCCCACATTAGATTCACCAACAGTGCCGTCAAAGGAAACGAGAATTGACGGAAGCCCGTATTTTTCTGTAACTCTTGAAGAAACTATGCCAATAATTCCCTGTTGCCAATTATCATCCTCAAGAACAATGACTCTTTGATTTTCAAAATCAAAGTCCTCTTCAATCTTTTTATATGCCTGCTCTGCTATTCTATTCTCTTCAATCTGTCTTTGTCTGTTTATATCGCAAAGTTCAGCAGCAAGCTCGTTTGCACGCTCTGCTGAATCTGTCAAAAACAACTCAACAGCCTTTGAAGCTGAGCTTATCCTTCCAGCAGCATTTATTCTTGGTGCAATACCAAAGCCAATAAATGAAGATGTGATCTTTCTTTTTCTCTGAGGCGCCGGCTTTGCTGTGTCAGAAGCAGAACGAGCGTCAGAGGAAGAATAATTTGATGAAGCATCGATAAGAGCTGCAAGTCCCTTTCTCTCTGTTTTGCCAATCTTCTCCAGTCCATACATAACCACAAGTCTGTTTTCATCAACAATAGGCATAACATCTGCAATGGTTCCAATTGCGGTGAGATCTGCATATTCCTTAAATATTTTTCTTATGCCACTAAGGCGATCCTCTCCTCTCGATTCTGCAAGACGGCTCTCGAAAGCACAAAGAAGCTTAAATACAACACCAACACCTGCAAGCTCTTTAAAAGGATATCTGCAATCAGGTCTGTGTGGGTTTACAACAGCACAGGCATCGGGCAAAACTTCTCTGCACTCATGGTGATCTGTGATAACCATGTCTATACCAAGCTGGCCGGCAAGCACCGCTTCGTCACAAGCCGTGATGCCTGTGTCAACAGTTATAATTAAATTTACTCCATCTGCCGCAAGTCTTCTAAGCGCAGGTGCAGAAACTCCATAACCTTCCCCATCTCTGCTTGGGATATAATAGGAAACATCTGCACCTTTTCCTGCGAGGTATAAATAAAGGCTGCTGACCGCTGTAACACCGTCAACATCATAATCACCGTATATAACGATTTTTTCGTGACCTTCAACAGCCTTTCTAATTCTTTCAACAGCCTTATCCATATCTGCAAGCAAAAATGGATCATAAAGGCTCTCGGTTTCATTATAAAGAAATTTTTTTACAAGCTCAGGTGTTGTATACCCTCTATTAAAAAGCAATTTAGCGACTATCGGAGGAATCTTATTTGAGGCACAAATACATTCAATAGCATGATTTGTCTCCTCCGAGCCGCTAAACAGCGTGTTCCAAATTTTTTCTCTTTTATTATTCATCATTTTCACTTTCTATAGAAACGATTTCTGAATCGCATTTTTTCTCAACCCTAAATTTTGAGTATAGCCACAGGCCGATAAAGGTGAGCACAAAGCCTAAAAAGGCAAATATATACCTATATATCTCACTCACAGTAAAGAGAGCTGATGCAAAATAAAACGCAAGCATTGTAATTACCGGCAAAACAAACACAATAAGGGCATAAAAGAGGATGGTCTTTGCCTCGGTTTCTATTTCAACAACATCACCGATCTTCGCCCCAACAGTATTTTTTGCCTTAGAGGTAATTATTCTGTTTCCACCCATAAGAGAGCAAACAGAGCATCCCTCTGCACTCTTATGACAGCCCTCGCAAGCAGAAAGTCTTTCACTTTCAACTATCGCATATTTACCCTCAAGCCTTATAACCTTTGCTTTAACCCTCATATTAATCTCCAAATCAAACTATCGGCGCATATTTATTCATAATTGACATTGCAACCTTTATACCGTCAACTGCGGCACTGGTTATTCCGCCGGCATACCCTGCACCTTCACCGCAGGGGTATATTCCTTCTCTTCCTATAGCACACAAATCATCCCCACGCAGAATTCTTAGCGGAGCAGAAGTTCTCGTTTCAAAGCCCGAGAGAACTGCATCTCTTGCGGAAAAGCCTTCAATTTTCTTTTCAAAACCTGTTATTCCCCTTTTCAGTTCACTTGTGATAAATCCGGGAAGAAGAGCACCAAGCTCGGCAATTTTAAACTTACCGCCCCCCATATAAGTGGGCTCTATTCTCTTAGGCTCGGTAATTGCCTTGCCTTCTATAAAATCACCAAAGGTTTGAATCGGAACATGATAGTTTGAACCGCCGGCTCTAAATGCAGCTTTTTCAATATTACGCTGAAATTCAATAGCCCCCATAACAGTTCCGCCATAATCTGCGCAGTGAACAGAAACAGCAACAGCTGAATTTGCATTTTTACCGTCTCTTGCAAAACGGCTCATACCATTTACAACAACACCACCTGCTTCGCTTGCAGCCGCTACAACCTCTCCGCCCGGGCACATACAAAATGTGTAAACGCCTCTTCCGCTTCTGGTATCGGATAGATTATATTCTCCCTTGCCAAGCTTTGGATGCCCTGCAAATTTGCCAAAAAGTGCACGGTCAATATCCTCTTGCAGGTGCTCAATGCGAACACCAACAGAAAAAGGCTTCGGCTCAATAATAAAATCTCTTGACAGCAGCATCTCATAAGTATCCCTTGCGCTGTGACCGAGCGCAAGCACTATCGCACCACAATCAATATAGCCGGAAGTTGTTTTTGCCTTTAAACCGTCAATATCGATCAGCTTTGTGTTATATCTTATTTCACCGCCACATTCTTCAATTTTGGCAGCAGCCATTGAAACAACATTTCGCAAGATATCCGTTCCTATATGCGGCTTTGCCTTATAAAGAATTTCATCCGGTGCACCAAATCCATGAAGCCGCTTTAAAACATAGCTGCATTTTTCATCACTGATTCTTGTAACCAGCTTACCGTCTGAAAATGTGCCTGCGCCGCCTGCGCCAAACTGAATATTTGTATCTGCGTCAAGAGCACCGCCGTTATAAAAATCAGCAACAGCCTTGGTTCTTTCCTCAACTCTTGAGCCTCTTTCAAGAACAATAGGAGCATAGCCGTTTTCGGCAAGAAGTAAGGCACAAAAGATGCCTGCCGGCCCAAGTCCAACAACTATTGGTCGAGATCTGAGCCTTTCATTGCCGAATGTTATATCCAAATCATCCCCCGCCCCCTCTGAAATGCCATATTTAACAAGTCTTTCGGTTGGAATATCCACATTTGATACCGCTTCGGCCATAACCGAGCAAACGCAAAGAATATTATCCTTGTGTCTTGCGTCAATTGAGCGTTTATAAAGCTTAAAACTAAAATCTCTGCTATTTAGCCCTGACCTTTTGATTCTCAGCTTGGCTTCAGAAATATACTCTTCATCCGGCGCATAAAACGGCTTTTTAATATTACTGATTATCAATCTTCTCATTAGCT
Source organism: Eubacteriales bacterium (assembly GCA_045605745.1). Classification (GTDB taxonomy): domain Bacteria; phylum Bacillota; class Clostridia; order Oscillospirales; family CAG-272; genus SIG710. The sequence goes on along the minus strand of JAZUQN010000115.1, from coordinate 224 downwards.
GTTTGCTCCAATAATGGTTAACGATATCTGATCGATATCAATCGGATAGAGTGTAAATCCAAGATCAGAAACGCTTATAGATGGAGTTATAGAATAACTGCTTTCAGGCTTTGGTCCAAGCGATGTAAGATCAAGCTCAACTAAAAAGCCGGAAGCGTTGACCTTTTTGACGGAAGCTGAATCAACAATATATCTGATCTTATAAACATCGTTTCCAAGGCTGT
>JAZUQN010000114.1:0-3673 GCA_045605745.1 Eubacteriales bacterium | reverse complement strand
GCCATATTGCGCTTAGCAATATGGCGTTCTTTTAATAGATATAAAAAACTTCTATTAATAAAAAATTAATTAAATGTAAATAATATTTAATGTTAGAGAATTGCTTGACAAAGTGAACGATTTGTGATAAAATTTGTGTATAGTGGGGAAGAATGGTTTAAACCCACGAAATTGGTTAAAAAACAAAAAATGTAACATATATGGAGGTAGAAAACATGGACGGAAATGTTGGTTCCGCTAACCTGACAAAGAAGGATGTCAGAGCAACAACAGCAGAAAAGCTGAAGGGTATGCTCCGTGACATTGATAATGCTTCTGCGTCGGGGGCTAAGAACGGTTTTTGCGCTCGCAGCCGCATTGAAGCTTTCTTTGATGCTGGAACGTTTGCTGAAATGGGCGCATATGTTCGCCGCAAAAACAACGAAAATGAATTTGAGGGAGTTATCTGTGGTTACGGCTCGGTAAATGGCAAGCTTGTGTTCGCATTTTCTCAGGATTCATCAAGAATGAAGGGCGCTTTTGATGAGATGCACGCAAAGAAGATTGCAGACCTCTATACAGCTGCTCTCAAAAACGGTGCCCCGGTTGTTGGCATTTTCGATAGCTGCGGTGCAATAGTTTATGACGGAGTTTCTGCTCTTGCAGGCTATGGCCTCCTTATGAAGTGCATTTCAGATGCTTCGGGAGTTATTCCACAGATAGCAGTTATTCCCGGAGTTTGTGCGGGTAGTGCGGCAACGGCTGCTGCTATGTTCGATGCAGTTATCACTGTTAAGGACAAGACAAGTATGTATGTAAATTCTCCTTTCCTTGTTGGAGATAAGACCGCAACAGCAGAATATGCTGCCGAGAATGGTATGGCTGCTCTTGTTGCAACAGATGAGCACGATGCTTATGCTAAGGCTCGCACACTTGTTGATATGCTTCCATCTAACAATGCTGAAGGCGTTATTGAGATAGCAATGAATGATGATCTCAACCGCAAGGTTGATCTCACCGGTATCCTTTCCTATGAAGGTTACGATATGAAGGATGTTCTTTGCCTTATTGGAGACGGATGCAGATTCCTTGAGCTTTATGATGCTTACGCACCCGAAATGATCGTTGGTTTCACCTCCTTTGGTGGCATTGTTACAGGCGTAGTTGCAAATCAGCCAAAGGAAAATGCCGGTGCTCTCACAGCAAAGGCAGCTAGAAAGGCTGCAAAGTTCGTTTCTCTTTGCGATAGCTTTGGTATTCCGGTGGTAACACTTGTTGATGCGGCAGGACTTGATACATCAGAAGCTTCGGCAAACGCTCCTTATGCTTCTGAGCTTGCAAGACTTGCTATGGCATTTACATCTTCTGAAAATGCTAAGGTGACGGTTGTTCTCGGCAAGGCATACGGTGCGGCATACACACTTATGGGCTCAAAGAGCATTGGTGCTGATATTGCGCTTGCTCTTGATCGTGCAGCTATCAGCGTGCTTCCTCCCGAGAGTGCAGTTGCTTTCGTTTGGAATGACAAGGTCGGTGGAAGCGATCCTAAGGCGGCAAGAGAAGAGCTTGAGGCGCAGTGGAAGGAAATGTGCGCTTCTCCTGTTGATGCGGCTGAAAAGGGCGAAATTGATGATATCATCGATAGTTCTGAGCTCCGTCAGAGAATTTGTGCGGCTGTTTCCATGCTTGCATCAAAATCCGAAATGTACCCCGACAGACGCCATGTTGTAATGCCTCTGTAATTTGGGAGGGTCGACATGAAAGGTATCTTACTTCAAGCAGGCGAAGTGATAACAAGAGTTGTGGAAGGTATTGTTGAATCTGAACAGCTTACAACCACAATGGAATTGTCTGACAGAATTGCTTACGCTTTGCAAAGAACACTTATAGGTGTGATTATAGTTTTTGGCGTTCTTGCTGTTATTTGGCTTCTCCTTTCTCTCTTTAAGTTCATATTCTATAAAGATCCAAACAAAAAGAGCACAGAAAAAACTGTTAAGCCTGAGCCAAAGCAAGAATCGAAGCCTGTGGCTCCAATGCCTGTGGCTCCTGCCGCATCACAGGATGACGGGGCAGTTGTTGCGGCAATAATTGCGGCAATTTCTGCAATGAGAGCTGAGCAGGGAATGGTTGATGGCTTCAGAGTTGTATCATTTAAGCGCGGAACAAACAAACCGTGGAATAAAAAATAAAAAAGGGGTATATTAAAATGAGAAAATATAATGTAACTGTAAATGGCGTAGTTTATGAGGTTGAGGTTGAAGAGGTTGGAGGCGTTTCTTACGCTGCACCTGCTGCTCCCGTGGCAGCAGCTCCTGCTCCTGTTGCGACTCCCGCAGCTCCTGCTGCTGTACCTGCAGCTCCTAAGGCTGCACCTGCTGCAGCCGGTGCAAATGCTATCAAGGCGCCTATGCAGGGCAATATCATGAAGGTTAATGTTCAGCCAGGCAGCGCAGTTAAGAAGGGCGATGTTCTTCTTGTTCTTGAAGCTATGAAGATGGAAAACGATATCAAGGCTCCCGAAGACGGAACAGTTGCTTCTGTTAATGTTAAGTCCGGAGATACCGTTGCCACAGATGATGTTCTTCTTACAATGAACTGATTATCACCGAGAATCTTCAGAAAGGGTGATAACTAAATGAACGAAATTATTTCCAGCGTCGTTGACTTTATGGGTTCAACCGGCATTGCAAAGCTCATAGCACAGCCGAATTTCTGGCAGACTCTTGTTATGTTTGGCATATCATTCGTTCTTTGCTATCTGGCTATCGTAAAAGGCTTTGAGCCACTGCTGCTTTTGCCCATAGCCATTGGTATGCTTCTAACAAACCTTCCGGGGGCAGAAATGTTCCATGATGCCATATTTATAAATGAAACAGGATATATCGATACAGATTTCCTTCTCAAAAAGGGTGGACTTCTTGACTATCTATATCTTGGCGTTAAGCTTGGTATCTATCCGTCGCTTATTTTTATCGGAATTGGTGCAATGACAGATTTTACTCCTCTTATTGCTAATCCCAAGAGCCTTATTATAGGTGCCGGCGCACAGCTGGGTGTTTTTGTGGCTTTTGCTGGTGCTATCATTTCCGGTCAGTTTGATCAGCTTGCAGCTGCCGCTATCGGTATTATAGGCGGTGCAGACGGTCCTACAGCTATTCTCGTAACAAAAACGCTGGCTCCACACCTTCTTGGTGCAATTGCAATTGCGGCGTATAGCTATATGGCTCTTATTCCGCTTATTCAACCGCCTTTTATGAGAATGCTTACAACAGAAAAAGAAAGAAAGATCAAGATGACAACTCTTCGTACTGTTTCAAAGACGGAAAAAATCGTTTTCCCAATTGCAGTTACCGCGGTTGTTTGTCTACTCGTTCCTGATGCTACTCCTCTTGTTGGTTGCCTTATGTTCGGTAACCTTCTTAATGTTTGCGGCGTTGCAGATCGTCTTTCTAAAACTGCTCAAAACGAGCTTATGAATATCGTGACAATATTCCTTGGAATTACAGTTGGTGCAACAGCCAAGGCGGAGAATTTCCTTAGCTCTCAGACAATTCTTATTATTGTTTTGGGCCTTTGTGCTTTTGCCGTTTCCACCATGGGCGGTCTTCTTACCGCAAAGCTCATGTGCTTCCTCACCAAGGGACAGATCAATCCCCTTATCGGCTCTGCAGGCGTTTCTGCAGTTCCTATG
>JAZUQN010000113.1:0-7065 GCA_045605745.1 Eubacteriales bacterium | reverse complement strand
CAGTAAGCCCCCTGAAAAATCAAAGCCAAAAGAATCCCCCTTGGGTGAAGACGGAATAGGAAGGATACTTCTTGATGCAGGTCACGGCTTTCGGGATGTGGGCTGCACCTCTGAATATCTTGAGGGTAGATATGAATATGAGCTGACTATGGATTTTATCAGCACTCTTGCATCTAAGCTTGTAGCAATGGGATATGAGGTTGTTTTGACCCATAACGGCCAATCATATCCCTCCGAAGAGGACATCATATCAAGGGCGGATGCACTTGGCATAAGCTATATGAAAGATAAAATATCCCCCGGCAACAATATTTTTGATGCATACGAAAGAGCTATATATGCCTCGGTACTCGATCACGAAAGCGAAATAGACCTTATGCTGTCCATCCATGTAAACGCCAATGAAAGCACAAACACTGCAGAAGGCTTTGAGATAGATTACTGTGCTGAAAACTCATCATCGGATATGTCGATATTTGCTTTTGACGCCATCTGCTATGAGCTTGAAAAGGATTTTAATGATAGACGGCTAAAAAAATTTGCCGACAGCTTTGAGATGTCCTTTATCGTTACAAAATATACATCTATGCCCTCGATACTGTTTGAAACCGGCTATGCAACTACGCCAAATGATGCTTCTCTTATACTTGACGCAGAGTGGCGCGACAAGCTTATGACAACGCTCTCCGTTGGCATCGACCACTATTTCAAATTGGAGCCGCAAACTCACACATCAACCTAACATTTTTAAAATATCGGAGGAATTTGTATCAGGCTTCACCTTGCTCATGATTTTATCAATATTTCCGTTTTCATCAATAATGAATGTTGTTCTAACAACCCCCATACTAACCTTGCCATAAAGCTTTTTCTCCTGCCAAACCCCATAGGCCTTGATAACCTCAAGCTCAGAATCTGAGAGAAGCGTTTGTGGCAGGGTATATTTTTTTGCAAATTTTTGGTGAGACTGACTGCTGTCACGGCTTATGCCAATGACCTTTATACCCATCTCTTCATATCGGCTGTAGTCAGAAGCAAAGGCGCAGGACTGCCTTGTGCAGCCCGGAGTGTTATCCTTTGGGTAAAAATACAAAATAACCTTTTGGCCAAGGAATGAAGAAAGAGTAACTTCTTTTCCATCAGCATCGGGCAATGTAAAATCAGGTGCTTTCATTCCCTCACAGATCATAGCTTTCTCCTTTTACACAATCATTTAATTTTCTTCAAGCAGCTTTATTGCCGCCTCATATTTTTTGTTTCTGGCAATAGCCCATTCATCGATCATTTCCTCTTCCATTCTCGAAAGATCGCTGTTGTGACGCAGATCTGCCAGCTTAACCTTCTTTGCAATCGGGTTTTCTTTTATCTTTTTCACATATTCCATATAGGGCGTGTTGCTATCATGCGTCAAATAGCTGAGTGCCAATATGATCTCAGCTTGAAATCCCATGTTCTCGAGATCGCTTAAGCTATAATCCGTGTCCTCAACGACATCGTGAAGAAGGGCGGTGGCTGTGCTAAGCTCATCATCCATCTGCTCTGCAAGGTGAAAAGGATGGAAAACATATGGCAATCCGCTTTTATCAAGCTGATCTTTATGCGCATTGAAGCAAAGCATAAGAGCCTTTTTAGTTGTTTTCGTGTATATCATATAAGCTCCTTTTGTTTGTAGACTCATTTCTCTTGTTTTATTATAGCTATTAAAATATGCCCTGTCAATCACTTTGCGGAAATTTTATTTTGAGGTCAAAGTCAAGAAAGCTTTGCCGAGAAAAAACGGACTGATAGAAAAAATCAGTCCGTTTATTTATGCTTTTAAGCTTTGCCCACAGAGCCGAAGAGAGTCATTTTCTTAACAACTTCCTTCTTTATCTCCTCAACCTTTGCATTTCTGGCAGCGAGATAAGCAATACCCTCTTCAGAGCATTTCTTCATTGCTCTCTCACCGGCAAGACAAAGATCGGTAAATATGTTCATCTTTGCAATTCCGTCCTTAATTGCGGTCTGAAAATCAAGATCGGTAAGGCCTGAGCCGCCGTGAAGAACAAGGGGAACATCTGTTGCGCTTCTGATTTCCTTTAGTCTTTCAAAATCCAGCTTTGGCTTCTTCTTATATGCGCCGTGAGCGGTTCCGATTGCGATGGCAAGTGCATCAACGCCTGTTGCCTCTATGTAATCGAGCGCCTGCTTTGGTGTTGTGTAAAGCGCGGAATCGTCACCGTCATCGCTATCTGCATTTCCAACATGGCCGATCTCGCCCTCAACGCTTGCGCCAAAAGAATGAGCTATCTTAACGATCTCTCTTGTCTGCGCAATATTTTCCGAATATTCGTGAATAGATCCGTCAAACATTATGCTTGAAAAACCAAGCTTCAGTGCCTCAATGCAGCGGTCAAAGGTTAGTCCGTGGTCATAGTGCATAACAACCGGAACGCTGGCAGCCTTTGCCCTTGCAAGAATGGCGGGAGCGATAAGCTGAAGCTCACCGTATGGAAGAAGCACCTCGGCTGTACCTATTATAACGGGTGAGCGTGTCTCCTCTGCCGCCTCAATAACTGCCTGAAGCATATCTGTATCTGTTGTATTGAAAAGTCCAACGGCATAGTGACCGTCTCTCGCCTTTGGTAGTACATCATTAAGTGTTACAAGCATTTTACATATCCTCCTCGATCATAGGTGCTCTTACGATTTTCTTATCTGTGAAAACATCGGTTTCATCCGTGCTCATGGTGGAAAACTCCGAAATAACGGCGCCATCCTCGCCTGCCTTAAACCAATGTAGTGTACCGGGCATAATGGTATATTGCTCACCGGGGCACAAAATGACCTCATGGTATACAGTTGTCTCGGTTTTTGGGAGATCGACCTTTATATCATCGGCATTTCCCTCGCCCTCAACATAGAGATAAACCTTGCCATAGCGGCATCTGAAGGTTTCCTCCTTGCCCCTCTGACCGTAAGAATCAACGTGTTTATGCTCCGGGCAAGCCTGTCCGGGAAGCAAAACCATTTCCTTTGCGCAAACTCGCTCTGTATTGATGTAAACACAAAGCTGCAAACCAACGTTTTCAACCATTCCAAGCCCAAAATCCGCAACCTCAACTGCCTCGTCTTCTCTGACGACGATATTTGCTTTTTTGAAATATTCTCTTGCCAGCATTTCCATGCGGCGATATTCGCTTCTCTTCATTTTTTCTCCTTATAGTTTTATATTTCTTCTCTTATAGGTTTTGATCATATCCTCAATGGCAGCTTTTGATTTCATTCCGCTGATAGAATCGGGAGCTGAAAGATTGCAAGCTGCTGCAGCAGAGGCAAATTCAAGTATTCGTTCGTCGTCGAAGCCCTTATAAAGACCATAGAGACAACCGGCAGTAAACGCATCCCCGGCTCCCACGCTTCCTTTGATATATCCCTTTGGAAGATCGAGAGAAGGCAAAGCCGCAAAGCTTCCGTCACGGCTCATAATAAATCCTGCCTCTGCGCAATGAACGATAACCTTTTCTCTAACGCCGTATTCAAAGAATTTTTCCATTGTGCGCTTTATATTTGCCACATTCAGAGTGCCGTCATCATTTCTCGGAGAAAGACCGGTGACCATACCGCTTTCAATTTCATTCATCGTTGCATAGCTGCAATATTTCAGTGCTGGAATAACCTTTTCTGTAAAACGGTCGCCCTCTTCGCTGACAACATCGATAGAGGTCTTTATTCCTTTTGCCTTAACATCGTGCAGAAGCCTTGCCATTTTTGTGCCGTATTCAGGGTCGCTTTCATCAAGAGAATCAAGAAGTAGTATATATCCTATGTGGAAGATTTCGCAATCCAGAGCATCAATATTTATATCGTCCTGTGAAAATTCTGCATTTGCACCTTTTGCATGAAAAAATGTTCTCTCACCGCTTTCAATCTCCGTCATAACATCGGTGCTGCTGGTTGGGGCATTGGGCGAAACGGCGATGCCCGATGTATCAATGCCGTATTTTTTCAGCTGTGAAAGAATATATCTGCCCTGCTCATCTGTGCCCAGCTTTCCTATGGCAGAAAGATGCAGCTCAGGGTCGATAACTGCAAGGTCAATAATTGTGTTAGACACAGCACCGCCAACGGCCATATGCATTTCGTGTATATTGGCGAGCATATTCTTTTGAGGATATTTTTCTACCATTTTGATAATATCTACAATTAGATTTCCAGCAACAACTATTCCTCTGTTATTGCCCTTGATAAGATAATCAACTGAAACGCTGAAAACATCTGCAAGGATAGGAAGCAAGGTTATTTCGGGAAAGCCTGCGCCTCTTTCCCATTTGCTGACTGCCTTGTCGCTTACATTAAGTCTTGCGGCAAGCTCGTTTTGCGTCAGGCCTTGCTTTTTTCTCAGCATTGAAATTTTTTTGCCAAAATCGATAGGATTCATTTTGCTCCTCCTTTTTTGTTCTGATTTTATTATATATTCTTTCCCGAAAAATGTAAACCTACTTGAAGAATAAAAATAAACCTTTGGTTTTTATCTCGCTCTACCGTTGGTAGAGATTTTTTGTGTGACTCCTCGTCTTATTTTCGGGGGTGTTTTTTTCTGTTTTCGATATTTTAAAGTTATACATCAAAATCGCAGAAAGTATTTTTTCCGTTTTTGGAATATTTTTTGTCAAAAACTATTGACAAAGAGAAAAAGCCGTGCTAAAATAATCTCATAATGATAAAAGGGGGAGCTTTCCTCCCCTGAGCGATGGAGATTGAAATGAAGCAAAATAAAAATGTAAAGAAATCTGCAGTTGAAAAAATTGATATAAATGATAAGGAAGCTCGTAAAAAAGCCCTTAGCACCGCCATTTCTCAGCTTAAAAAGAACTATGGCGAGGGCACTATTATGAAGCTCAGCGAAAACGCCAATATGGAAGTTCAGGCCGTATCAACAGGTTCACTTTCTCTTGATATGGCTCTTGGCATCGGCGGTGTTCCGAGAGGTAGGATCATTGAGATATTTGGCCCTGAATCTTCGGGTAAAACAACCGTTGCACTGCACATAATTGCCGAGGTTCAGAAAACAGGCGGCGAGGCGGCGTTTATTGATGCAGAGCACGCCCTTGATCCTGTTTATGCAAAGGCCCTGGGCGTTGACACCGACAATCTGCTTGTGTCACAGCCCGATTGCGGCGAGGATGCACTGGATATCACAGAAACTCTTGTTCGTTCCGGCGCCATAGATGTGGTTGTTGTAGACTCAGTTGCTGCGCTGGTTCCTCGTCAGGAGATCGAGGGTGACATGGGCGCATCGAGCGTTGGCGTTCAGGCAAGACTTATGTCTCAGGCTATGAGAAAGCTCTCTTCTATCATTGCAAAAAGCAATTGCGTTGTTATTTTCATCAACCAGCTCCGTGAAAAGGTTGGCGTGCTTTATGGCAATCCCGAAACCACCACCGGCGGCCGAGCTCTTAAATTTTATGCTTCTGTCCGCATAGATGTCAGAAAGGCTGACCAACTTAAAAACGGCAGCGAGGTTTATGGAAATCATGTTAAATGCAAGATCGTAAAGAACAAGGTTGCGCCTCCGTTCAGAGTTGCCGAATTTGACATTCTTTACGGCAAGGGAATTTCAAAAATGAGTGAGATAATAGATTTTGCTGTTGCGCTCGATATTATCAAAAAGAGCGGCTCTTGGTTCTCTTATGAGGGTGAAAGAATCGGCCAGGGCAAGGATAATGCAAGAAAGTTCCTTGAAGAAAATCCTTCTATTTGCGATGAGGTTGAAGCAAAGATCAGAGCTATGAAGGATCAAACCGGCTCTCTTATGGAAGAAAGCTTTGATCTCGACGAGGATATGGGAGATGAGGATGATATAGACTTCAGCTCTCTGAAGCTTGACGAAGAATGATTCTAAATGACAGTAAATATTAAGAATTTTATCGCCATGAGCGGCGGAGATATCGTTGGTGTTCATATTGAGATCAGCCATGATGGCAACTGCGAACAAAAAATTTTCAAGCTTCTTACATCTCAATATTCAAATCTCAAGCTTTCAAAGGGGGAAATATCTCCCTTGCAGTGTGATGAAATCGAGTCTGCGTCTAAAATATGCGAGGCTTATCTTAAAGGGTTAAACATTCTCTCGTTCGGGTCTAACACCGCACACACTCTGGCATTAAAGCTTTCAAGAAGAGGCATCGACAGAGAGAGTGCAATGGCTGCAACGGAAATTCTGAAAATGCAGGGTTACATAAACGAATATGAGGATGTTAGGCGAGAGATAGAAAGATGCCTGCGCAAAAGCTGGGGAAGCAAACGCATTTTGGCTCATTTGCACCAAAAGGGCTTTGATGACGAAGCTATCGGGAATGCTGATGACGAGCTATTTAAAATTGATTTTGCAGAGCTTTGCCTTGAATTGCTTGAGAGCAAATGGGATGAGATACCAAAAGACATAAGTGAGAGGCAAAAAATCGTTGCTTTTCTTGCCCGATATGGATATACTATGTCCGAAATAAAATATGCTTTCTCTAATTTTGGGAGGAGATAGAATTTTGCCACCCAAATAATACATTTCAAATACTAAACATTAAAAAGGGGCACATTGAACTGAATGGGGGGGTACTTCATTAGCGTGCCCCTTTTTGATGTTGATTTTATAAATTTTGATTTATCGGGGAGATGCCTTTTCACAAAAAATAGCACACTGCGAGTTTTCTGTGGGACAATCGGTTATCACAGACGAAAGCAGTGTGCGGTTCCTCACACCCTTTTTGCGCCGGTGATTTTTGGCGCAAAAAGGGAGAACAGAGTGATGCACAGCGACATAAGAAAATGCAGAATTGCATTTTCGTGGGAGCGTTGGCTACATAAAGGAAAGGAGTCTTTAGAGGAAAACGTAGTTTGCCTCTAAACGCATTTTCGTCCCTTTGGGGCGTGCCAAAGGGACTGCCATGCGGCATGAGCAACCGGAGAGCAAACAAATGTCATTGGTTATTTTAAATGACAAGAAAAACAAAAGAGAGTTAGATAAAGTAAAAAAAAAAATAAGAAAAAAAGAAAAAAAGAAAAAAAAAGTGTACAATATACAGTGTT
>JAZUQN010000112.1:0-22546 GCA_045605745.1 Eubacteriales bacterium | reverse complement strand
GTAGTAAAGCTTTATGACATCGATATTGGTGATATTGATGTTGAGAGCATGGTAAACGGCTCTATCAATGTTATGCCGGCAATGATCGCCCTTGTGTTTACCCTTGAGGCTTTTTTCTCCCATCTATCTCTTCTGGCTCTTTGCAGAATATGCAATCTCTATCATAAGCTCGAAAAAAAGGATACCGAATTTAAGGTCAGTGCGGTTTGCGCTGTTGTTTATGCCGTCTCCTATGTGATGCTGATATTTATGAATGCGGGAGGAAGTGTTGCACAGGCTGCCGCAGAAAACCTCAGCATAATTTTAATGCCTGCCCTTGCACTTGTGGGCTTTATGTCCTTTTTGCCGAGAAAAGAGGGAAATGTTATCAGGGTAGGATGCTTTTCCTTAACTTTGATGATTGGTCTTTTGCTGTTTGCAACGGGAATTGCTATTCTTATACTTTCATTTGTCGGCGTTTGGGTCACACTTCGCAACGGTCACCGTGAAACCAAAAACAATAAGAATAAAATCTGATATATCACATTAAAAAATAAGCAAGGAGGTATCTCTTATGCAGAACAATGATAAAACAAATCAAACTAAAGAAGGCTCGCTGAGAATATCCTCAGGTGAAAAGACGTATTTCAATTATCGTCTTGCCTTTCTGCTTTCGGTGGCCGCCGGAGCTTTTGTTCTTGCCCTTGCCTTTACTATCTATGCAGTTGCAAAAACAAGCGCACTTTCAACCCTTGTCTTTTCAACAATAATTTATGTGTTCTTTGTTGCGATAATCGTGGTGTCCCTTGCCTTCAGCGGCAGAACGGCCACAAGGCGAGAGCTTATTTTGCATCGCTTTGACCGTATGCTTGATAACATGGTGTTCCCATATATCATAACAAATTCTTCGGGCATTATAGTTAAATATAACCACGCTGCTCATGACCTTTTTGAAAAAAAGCATCCGGGTCTTATGCCGTGTATCAGCGAGGTTCTGCCTTTTCTTACGCCTGATATTATAAAGAAATCAGCCTTAGAGAGAGTTGAGCTCCAGCAAAGATCGGAAGATATTGAGGATGGAGTCAGATACATCATCATTGAAAGCACCGAAACCGCTATCGGTGATGCTAAAAAGACTGCAGATCCCACAAAGGGTGTTTATTATCTCACAACTCTTATAGACATAAGCGGAGAAAAGAAACAGCTTGTGGCAACGGCTAAAAAGCTGGAGAGCGAAACCGTTGTTATGGGTAGGGTTGAAATTGACGATCTACGTGCCTTCTCAAATGCATCGGGTATTTCCGAGAAGGATGCCTCGGATAAGGTCAGAGAGCTGCTGACCGACTGGGTAATTCACCAAAACGGTCTTATTTACGAGCCGGAGACAAGAAAATTTATAATTCTTATGCCTCGAAGCTCCTTTAGCCGCAATATAAAGGATAATTTTCCTATTCTTGATTCTATCCGTGAGTCCGTTTCAACAAAAGATGACGAGCTTACTGTTTCTATGGGCTTTTCCGCAACCGGCGAAACTCTTTCGGAGAGAATGAGAAATGCCGATATTGCATTTGAACAGCGCAAGAGTGGAAATAAGGCTGTTGTAAACACAGAGGGCGAGATGACTTATTTCGGCACCGATCGCCGCAAACAGGTCAGCCTTTCAAGCAGTGAATATCGAAGAATCGGACACGCCATCACCCGATTTATCAAGGAAAGCGGCAGAGTTCTTATTATGGGTCACAGCCGTCCTGACTATGACAGCATCGGCAGTGCCGTCGGCATAGCGAGACTTGCGATGGATTGCCGCAAGGATTGGCATATTGTGATAAACGATATGAACGATGAAAACTTTATCCGTTTAACAGAGGATATAAGCCGCAGACCTGAATATGAGGGCAGATTTATAGGCGAATCTGAGGCGCTTGAAACGGTGCGAAGCGACACGCTTTTGATCGTCACCGATGTAAACTCTGTTGGCAACATGGAAAGCTCTGCGCTATATAAAACCATTTGTGAAACAACCGGCGGTCGGACTATAATCCTTGACCACCACGAGAAAAACGAAAATACTGCCCCCTCTGATTTTTCTTATATCGACACCTCATCTTCCTCGGCATCGGAGATAGTTACAGGAGTGCTTGAGATATTTCTCAGACGCACCAACCTCACCTCTGAGGAGGCAACAATACTCCTTGCAGGAATTATGCTGGACACCAAAAACTTTACACAATATGCAACAGGCAAGACCTATGCTGCAGCAGAATATCTCAGCCGCTGCTCGGCAAAGGTTGAAAGAGCAAGAAAGTTTTTCGATGCAGATTATGAAACCTTTTCAGCCGAATATGGCATTGGTGCAACACTGCGCCTAATAAGCGGCGGCAGAATTGCTTTCTGCTCGGGGGAAGCACTTGAGGATGAAGCAAAAACAAAGATAGTTATCGGCAGAGTTGCCGATAGGCTGCTTAATATGGAGGGAGTGCTTGCCTCTATAGTTATTGCCAATATCGACGGCAGAATAAATGCAAGCGCACGCTCAAATAACAATATCATAAATTGTGCCCAGCTCTTCACCGGAGTTGGAGGCGGAAACTTTAATAATGCGGGAGCCCGCTCGGAGGAGATAGCGATTTCCGATTTTGAGCGCATAGTGCTCTCAAATGTTGAAAAGTTTATGAGCGAAAATATTGACAGAACAAAGGCAAAAGAAGCAGAAACGGAAAACAGCTAAACAAATTAAAAAAGCTCATCCCCGGAGCATGGGACATAATTTAAGGGGAGAAAGGATCTATTATGAAGGTTATTCTTACACAGGATGTAAAGGCTCAGGGAAAAAAGGGTCAGATGATCGATGTTGCCGATGGCTATGGACGCAACTATCTTATTGCGCGCGGACTTGCTATTCCGGCAGATAACAAGGCTATAAACGAGCTTAAAAACAGAGAGGCTTCGATTCAGCACAAGATCGAGGTTGAAAAGCAGGAGGCAAGAGATATTGCCGCAAAGCTTGAGGGAATACTTGTTAAATTTGCTGTTTCCGCAGGTGCAGACGGCCGTCTTTACGGTTCTGTAACCTCAAAGGATATTGCAGACGAGCTTCAAAAGAGCGGTGTTACCATTGACAAGAGAAAGATAGTTCTTCCCGATCCGCTTAAAACCTTTGGTTCTTATACCGTTGATGTTAAGCTTTATCCCGAGATCGTTGGCAAGATCAATGTTGTGATCACAGAAAAATAAGTTTTAGTTTATTTTAACGAGTTTTTTAAATCAAATCGGACATAATAAATTTTAAGGATCTTATCATGAATGAAGAAGTAATCCGAAAACTGCCGTTTTCAATGATAGCCGAGCAATCGCTTCTCGGCTCTATCCTCATCGACCCCGAATCCTTTAATCTTATTGCTGATATTGTTTCCGCTGATGATTTTTATATTTCAGAGCACACTCAGATATTCCACGCAATGCGTGATCTATATATGACCGACAACGAGATAGACATCGTTACGCTTATAGACCGCCTTGTTTCAAAGGGAATATATGATAAATCCGGCGGTGAGGACTATATCAGAACTATTGGCGAGGTTGTTCCAAGTGCCCTCAATGTCAAAGACTATGCAAAGATAGTTAAGGAAAAGAGCCTTCTCAGAAAGCTTATTTCGGTTTGCGGTGATATTTCCGATTCTGCTTATAGCGAGCAGGATGCCGTTGAGTTTATCATTGGAAATGCAGAGCAAAAGATATTTGATATTGCCCAAAAAAGGGAAACTAAGAACTTTACACATATTAGAGATGCGCTTATGCAGGTCTATGACCATCTGCATTTGCTTAACACCGATAAGGAGGCAACCCAGGGCGTTGCAACAGGCTTTGCCGGGCTTGACGGCGTTCTTGCCGGAATGGGCAAAAGCGACCTTATTATAGTTGGTGCACGACCGGGTATGGGTAAGACCTCGTTTGTGCTTAATGTGGGAACAAATGTTGCAAGAATGACAGGAAAAACCGTTTGTATATTCTCTCTTGAGATGTCTACCGAGCAGCTTGTCACTCGTGTTGTCTCAAGCGAATCTATGATAGAATCCAAAAAGCTTAGAACCGGTGAGCTTGCCCCAGAGGATTGGGATGCAATGGCTCATACCGCCGAGTGGCTTTCAAAATGCAACATTCTTATCGATGACACTGCAGGTATAACGGTTACAGGCATGAAATCAAAGCTGCGCAGAGTTGAAAATCTGGGACTTGTGGTTATCGACTATCTGCAGCTTATGCAAAGCGACAGAAGAAGCGACAACCGTGCGCAAGAGGTCTCCGAAATTTCCCGTTCGATAAAGCTTATGGCAAAGGAGCTTAATGTTCCCATTCTTTGTTGCGCCCAGCTGAACCGTGCGGCAGAGAAAAACAGCGATAAGCGTCCTATGCTCAGCGACCTCAGAGACTCGGGATCCATCGAGCAGGATGCAGATGCAGTTCTCTTTCTATACAGAAATGAATATTATCAGAATGAAACCGGTGATGACGGCGCTCCGCCGCCCGAAGCAAATACGGCAGAGGTCATCATTGCCAAAAACCGCCACGGTTCAACCACAACTGTTAAGGTGGGCTGGATAGGCAAATATACAAAGTTCCGTTCAATTTCTCAGGACGGAACCGGCAGTGGCTTATGATCTGTCTCGCGGCGGATTTATTTCGCCGCGAGATATGATATTGTCCTTTGAGGGCAGTGGGCAAATAAAAGGCATAGGGGAAAACGGCGTGCCCTCTGCAATACTTCTTGGGTATTCGGGCGGTGCAGATTCATCCTGCCTTCTTCATTTTCTCCTCACTTGGTGCATAGAAAATAATGCCCGACTTTATGCAGCACATATAAATCACGGAATAAGAGGAGACGAAGCACTGAGAGATCGTGATCACTGTATAAGTCAGTGCAAAAAACTGGGAATAGAGCTCTTTGTTCTTGATGCGGATGTGCCGAAAATTGCCCTTGAGTGCGGTAAGAGCCTTGAGAGTGCTGCAAGAGATGTGAGATATGAGTTTTTTGAAAAGATCATGGCAGAAAAAAGCATCCCGGTTCTTGCAACCGCCCACAATGCAGATGACAATCTTGAAACTCTGCTGTTCAGATTGGCAAGAGGGAGCGGGGCTCGCGGCATTTGCGGCATTCCACCGATAAGAGAGGCCTGTGGCGGACTTGTTATTCGTCCAATGCTTTCTCTAACAAAGGATGCTGTTCTGCGTATTTGCCGAGAAAAGGGCATAGAATATGTAAACGACAGCACCAACAAGGACACGATCTATTCTCGTAACAGTATCAGGGCTTCGGCTCTGCCCATTCTGAAGAGTATAAATCCTGAGGCATCGGAGGCGGCGCTGAGGTGCTGTGCATCTCTCAGAGAGGATTTAGCTTTCATTGATTCTCTTGCCAAAAGCTATATGGCAGAGGATGGCTTCAGCAGCGTAAAAAAACTGGCTTTGGCTTATAGGCCTATCTTTAAAAGGGTTGTTCTCGAAATGTATGAGAAGCATTCCTCCGCAATGCTGGAAGCTACCCATTTTGCAGCTATCGAAAGGCTGGTGCAAGCCGGCAGGGAAAATTCCTATGCTTCTTTGCCCGGCGGCATAAGAGCAGCAATTAGGGGCGAAATGCTTTGCTTTGAAAAGGATAATAGAGAAAAAAAGAAAGCAAATGCGGATATCATACCCCAAACCGAGCTGAAGGAAGGAGAAAATCCTTTGCAGGGTGGTTACCTTTTGACCGTAAAAAAGGATTTTTCCACAAGTCCGTCACAAACTACACTGCAAATTCATAGAAGTGAGGAAAATATTTACAAGTTATTTACACAAGTGTCGCTTCAAAATGATAAAATAAAGGGTAGCTTGTTTGCAAGGGGGCGCCTTGCCGGAGACAAAATCTGCTTTGGCGGTATGTCAAAGGATGTCAGAAAGCTGTTTTCGGAAAAGGGTGTTCCTCAAAACGAAAGACATTTTTTCCCCGTGATTTGTGATGAGGACGGAATCCTGTGGGTTCCGGGAATTGCACTTCGGGATGGAACAACAAAGAAAAAGCGGTTAAACCTCTAAAGAACCGCTAACAATATGAAAGGCTTAATTATGAATAAGGACATTGCAGAAATTCTCATTGACGAGGGTGAGATAGGCGATATTTGCAAGCGCATTGCAGGCGAAATAAGTCGTGATTATAAAAATTCGGATAAAAAACTGCTGCTGCTCTGCATATTAAAAGGCTCTGTTGTATTTATGGGTGAGCTGATGAAGCGCATTGAGCTGCCTGTTGAGATAGATTTTATGAAGGTGTCTTCATATGGTGCAGGCACAAGTACAACCGGCAATATAAATATCCATCTTGATCTTCAAAGAAAGGATATAAATGATATCAACATTATTATTGTTGAGGATATCATAGACAGTGGCAGAACGCTATCTCATCTAACCGAATATCTTAAAATGAAGGGCGCAAACAGCGTTAGAACCTGCACTCTTCTTGATAAGCCCTCTCGCAGGGAGGTTAAATTTGAACCCGATTATTGCGGAAAGGTCATTCCGGATAAATTTGTTGTAGGCTTTGGCCTTGATTATGATGAAATGTACCGTGCACTCCCTTATGTTGGCGTGCTTAAGCCTTCTGTTTACGAGGGTAAATAAATTACATCGACTAAATTTACCGACAAAGGGTCGGAAGGAGCATAGATGAAAAACAATTTTAAGATTATTTTGTTCTATGTCGTGCTGATAGCGGTGATAGTTTTCGCCGTTTCGCAGGTATTCAGAACAGCAGATGCAAAGATCGAAAAGCTTGAAGACTACAGCCAAGTGGTCGAATATTTCCAAAAAGGAAGCGTTAAGGGCTTTGTTGTAAGTGACAAAAACTATATAACGCTGACTCTTCAGGATGAAACAAAGGCAGGCTATCAGCTAAGCAACCTTAACATTTTCTATAATGATCTTGGTGAGCTGATACTCCAGCAGAAGGCTGAGGGTATTCTGACGGAATATAACTATGTGCCGGCAAAGAATTATTCTTGGTGGATGTCACTTCTGCCCTATATCATCATTGCCGTTATCTTTATTGTGTTCTGGTTCTTTATTATGAATCAGGCAGTTGGCAAGGGCGGCGGTGCAGGAAAAATCAACAGCTTTGGCAAGGCGAGAGTTAAAATGGCCTCTGCCGACAAAAAGAAGGTACTGTTTTCCGATGTTGCCGGTGCAGATGAGGAAAAAGAGGAGCTTAAAGAGGTTGTTGAATTTTTAAAGGATCCTAAAAAATATACAAAGCTTGGCGCAAAGATTCCCCACGGTGTTTTGCTTATGGGCCCTCCAGGTACGGGTAAAACACTGCTTGCAAAGGCGGTTGCGGGAGAGGCTGATGTTCCCTTTTTCTCAATTTCAGGCTCTGATTTTGTGGAGATGTATGTGGGAGTTGGTGCTTCAAGAGTTCGTGACCTTTTTGATCAGGCAAAAAAAACACCTGCAAGCATAGTGTTTATAGATGAGATAGATGCTGTAGGCCGTCACAGAGGCGCAGGCCTTGGTGGCGGACACGATGAAAGAGAGCAGACTCTTAATCAGCTCCTTGTGGAGATGGACGGCTTTGGTTCAAACGAGGGTATTATCGTTATTGCGGCAACAAACCGCCCCGATATTCTTGATCCTGCGCTTCTCCGTCCCGGACGCTTTGACCGTCAGATAACTGTCGGATATCCCGATATTAAGGGACGCGAAGATATTTTGAAGGTGCACGCTAAAAACAAGCCTCTTGAGGGTGCGGTTGATTTCCGCAAGATAGCCCAGAGCACAGTTGGCTTTACAGGCGCAGATCTTGCAAATCTTCACAACGAAGCGGCTCTTCTTGCGGCAAGACGAGGCAAAGAGCTTATCGGAATGGATGAAATTGAGGACGCATATATGAAGGTTATAATGGGTCCTCAGAAAAAGGCTAAAAAGAGAAGAGAAAAGGATAACAAGCTTTGTGCTTATCACGAGGCAGGTCATGCTGTTGCAGCTTATGCTTGCCCAACAGCAGACCCTGTTAAGCATATAACTATTATTCCTGCCGGAAGCGCCGGCGGCGTTACCATTATGGTTCCCGAAGAGGACAAGATGGGAAGAACAAGAAACGAAATGATAGACGATATCATTGTCAGCCTTGGCGGACGAGTTGCAGAGGCACTTGTGCTTGAGGATATCTCAACCGGGGCTTCAAGTGACATTCAGCACGCTACAAAGACCGCAAGGGCGATGGTTGAAAGATACGGAATGAGCGAAAAGCTGGGAACCGTTCTTTACGGAAGCGAACACGGCAGCTCTGAGGTGTTCCTTGGACGCGATTTCAGCTCCGGAAAGAATTATTCGGAAAAACCCGCCGCAGAGATTGATGACGAGGTTCGTGCTATTATCGATGCCGCTTATAAAAAGTGTACCGAATATCTTGAAGCTAATATGTCAAAGCTTCACTTTGTTGCTGAATATCTCTTTAAGAACGAGAGTATGGACAGCGATCAATTTAAATATGCTATGGAGCACGATTGCACTATAGAGGATATTGAAGCAATTGCTGAAAACAAGAAGCGCGAAAGTGAAGAAGAAAACAAGCAGAAGGCTGAAAAAAATGCCGAGGAAGCAGAAAAGAAGAATACTTCCGAGGGCGATGACAGCGAAACAATATAAAAATTTAAGGAGCCGGACTTAAATCCGGCTCCTTTGTTTTTGTGAATTTACACGATAGGAGTTTGCTGCAAAAAAGAGTTGATTTACCTTAGTAAATCAACTCTTTTTTAATTTGTCAACTAATATTAGCCGAGCTTAGCCTGGTTAACCTTAACGCCGGGGCCCATTGTAGATGCGAGAACGCAACTCTTAATGTACTGACCCTTTGCAGCAGCGGGCTTAGCCTTTACGATTGCACCAAGAAGTGTGTCGAAGTTCTCCTGAATCTTCTCTGCACCGAAGGATGCCTTGCCGATGGGGCAGTGGATGATGTTTGTCTTATCAAGACGGTACTCAATCTTACCTGCCTTAGCTTCTCTAACAGCACGTCCAACATCGGGAGTTACTGTTCCTGCCTTGGGGTTAGGCATAAGTCCCTTAGGACCGAGAACCTTACCAAGACGACCAACAAGACCCATCATATCAGGGCTTGCGATAACTACATCAAAATCAAACCAGTTTTCCTTGGTGATCTTTTCAACATATTCTTCTGCACCAACAAAATCTGCGCCTGCTTCCTTAGCAGCATTAACCTTGTCATCACCCTTTGTGATAACGAGAGTCTTAACAGTTTTACCTGTGCCGTTAGGGAGAACGATTGCGCCACGAACCTGCTGGTCTGCGTGACGAGAGTCAACACCGAGACGAACATGAACTTCAATTGTCTCATCAAACTTTGCCTTAGAGGTCTGGCATACAAGTGCAACAGCCTCACTTGGATCATAAAGCTTAGCCTTTTCGATAAGCTTTGCGCTTTCAGCGTACTTCTTTCCTACCTTTGCCATTTTCGCATACCTCCCTTATTATTCCTCAACAGTGATACCCATGCTGCGGGCTGTACCTGCAACCATGCTCATTGCTGCTTCAAGAGAAGCTGCGTTAAGGTCGGGCATCTTTGTTTCAGCAATCTTCTTAACCTGCTCTTTTGTGAGCTGAGCAACCTTTGTCTTATTAGGTGTTGCGGAAGCTGTTTCAATGCCGCAAGCCTTCTTAATAAGAACAGGTGCCGGGGGAGTCTTTGTGATAAAGGAGAAAGAACGGTCTGCATAAACTGTGATAACTACAGGAATGATAAGACCGATGTCCTTCTTTGTTCTTTCGTTAAACTCTTTTGTAAATACGGGAATTGCAACACCGTACTGACCGAGAGCGGGACCTACAGGGGGCTGAGGAGTAGCCTTACCTGCGGGCAACTGTAACTTAATATAACCAAGTATTTTCTTTGCCATGATTAATTTACCTCCAAATGTGGTACTCTACGGGAGAATTACAAATTTTTCTCCCTCCCACTTATTTGAGCCGAAGCTCCTTTGCCTTTTGGGCGTGCCCTTATTTTACAGCCTTGATCATATTTGCATCAAGCTCAACGGGCATATCGCGGCGGCCTCTTTTAACAAGAACCGTCACCTTCTTATTGTCCTCGGAAATGGACTGTACTGTTCCATTATAGCCTTCAAACAGACCGCTTACAACAGTGACCTCATCCCCAACTGCAAATGCAAGTCTTTCTGTGCGCTTTTCTTCAATATTAAGCGCCTCAACCTCTGCATCTGTAAGAGGTGTAGGTCTTGATCCGGGGCCGACAAATCCTGTCACGCCCGTGATATTACGAACTGCGTGCCAGCTCTCCTCGGTCATTGTCATCTTAACCAGAACATAGCTGGGGAATATCTTGACCTCGGTGATCTTTTCTGTATCGCCGTCCTTTTCGACTATGGTTTCAACGGGTATTCTGATGTCATATATCAGATGTCCCATTCCTCGGTTTTCAATAATCTTTTCAAGGTTTGCTTTAACCTTATTTTCGTAGCCTGCATAGGTGTGCGCCACATACCATCTCGGGCCAACGTTCATTTCATTGATATCGCTCATCTTTAACTTTCCTTAGATAAGATCTCCAAGGGCAATAATACCCTTTGAGAAGAGCAGGTCAAGGGCTCCGATAACTACAGCACAGAGAACCATTATAATAAGAACGATAAGAAGATTCTTTCTGACTGTCTTAAAGGGAGT
Source organism: Eubacteriales bacterium (assembly GCA_045605745.1). Taxonomy (GTDB): domain Bacteria; phylum Bacillota; class Clostridia; order Oscillospirales; family CAG-272; genus SIG710. Next base: position 11,839 of record JAZUQN010000112.1, on the reverse strand, counting down.
CCAAACTATCTTTTTGCACTCACTTCTAACCTCGCGGAAGAACTTTGCAACCTTTGCTCTGTTGATTATGCAGTATACTGCACAAGCAATAACGATAACGGCAACGATTACGATGCTTATGATCGTACCTGTGGAAATTCCGCCCTTCTTATCAGCAGAATCACCTTTATCTGCGCCACCTGTGGTTGCTTCTGTGCTGTCTGCTTCTGTATCAGCAGCTTCATCCTTGGCTGTTTCTTTGCTCTCGTCGGCAACCTCTTCGGTTCCGGGAGCAACAACATCATCGCCACTGTCAGCGGGTGTAGCACTATCTGCACTGTCCACTGAATCTGCAGCCGCGCCGCTTTCAACAGTAACTGTTGTGTCGGCTGTTGTATCAACGATGTCACTCGCATCAACCTCGGCAGCAAACGCCATTGGCACTGCACAAATCACAAGAGCAATAGTAAGGAGAGTTACAAGGGCAACTTTGATATAATTCTTTGCAGCCATTTCTTCTCCCCCCGCTTACTTGGATTCTTTGTGAAGAGTGTGCTTACGGCAGAAGCGGCAGAACTTGTTCATCTCAAGTCTGTCAGGATCATTCTTCTTGTTTTTCTTTGTGTCGTAATTTCTCTGCTTGCACTCTGAGCAAACGAGAGTAATCTTAACTCTTGCATCATTAGCCATGATTCGGCACCTCCATATTTAATTTATTTTCGCCTTTCGGCGAAGTGTACCTCCCTCCGGCGGAGCGAACAAGCCTTCCCTTAGGAATTGGCGCTGCTTGTCCTTGCTTTATGCACAACAAAAAAGCCCTCGCACAGAGGTAGAACTATTTTACCACTATTTCTCCATTCTGTCAATAGTTTTTCTAATATTTTTATACAATTTTTATGATTTTTTGTTTTTCCGTACAAAAAACGAATAATATTTGCGTTTTCGGAAAAACTTTTAATATAAACAAAGCGCCACCAAGTGGCAGGAGGAATGTGTTTTGAAAAGATCATATATTAATATAGGAAGAATTTTAGCATTTTTACTTTGCGTTATTGTTGTTGCCTCGGCACTTTGTGTCAGCTCATTTGCAATGGGTCTTGGCATGGGGGAAAATCGAAATACAAGAAACGGTATGGACAACAATACGCCCGAAAACGGCATTGTTGACAGCAAGGATCTTGGCGACGGAAATCTTGGCGACAAGGATGGAGACGGAAGGGTTGAGGACGAGGGCAACGGCAATGGAATAATTGGAGACATTGGCGACATGGGCAGCGAAATAATAAGCGATATCGGAGACGCAGGCAGTGAAATTGTCAGTGATATCGGTGACGGAGCAGGCATAGGTGACAGACCCAATTCTTCAAATTCTCCAAGCGAAAGCCGAGCGCCGACCGCATCCGATTCCGGCACAGCAAATGAAAATAACAAGGGTGGCGGAGGCATTTGGGGGATCGTCATTGCGGTTGTCATTGCTCTTGCGCTTGTAATTTCCATCATTGTTCTCATACCAAAAAGCAAAAATAAGCATTAAAGCCAATAAAAGGAGCTGTCTCGTTTAAATGAGACAGCTCTGCTTTAATTATATTTGCTAAACAGGAGTTTATGGGGGAGATTTGTTTTCACAAGCTAGAGCACACTGCGAGTTTTCTGTGGGACAATCGGTTATCACAGACGAAAGCAGTGTGCGGTATGATATACCCTTATTGCGCCGGTTGTCTATGGCGCAATAAGGAGGGATAGAGTGATGAACAGCTCCCTTAGAAAATGCAGAATTGCATTTTCAGAGGAGCGTTGGTAACGCTAAGGAAGGGAATCCTTAGAGGGAAACGCAGTTGCCCTCTAAGTGCGCTTTCGTGTCTTTGGCGCACACCAAAGACACTGCCATGCGGCATGAGCAAAAAAAGAAGAGAGGATTATTTATCACATGCCCTTCTCCGCTTTTCTTTGACACTAAAGGCCCAAAGAAAAGCTTGGCAAAAGAAATGCCGCAAAAAGATTCCGCCTCTGCGGAGGCGACCGGCGATGTCGCCGGCTCCCACAAGCTTTTGAAAAAGCTTGACCAAAACTTTAACAGTTTAGTCACCGCATCTCCCGATAAATCAAAATTTGACGAGACAAATCCTCTCAAATGGTGCAGATATTATTTATCCTTCTGAACAAAACAAAAAAATATTTTGCATCAAATTTCTATCGGATTTTTGCGAATAAATAGTACTCCAAGGGTGTTTCTTCCGCAATGAGAGGAGATGGTGCAGCCGGCTCTTGTTATATGAACCTCTTTAAAGGGGGCGGCTTCTCTTACAAGCCTTGCACATTCCTCATAAATTTCAGTATCACAGCCGGCGTGAGTAACGAAAACACGATCAAGGTCGATATCACTTCCGTCTCCGATACGCTCAGCAATATATTTTTGGAGAACAGCGGAAAACTTTCCACGATATTTTTTGCCAACCGACATTTTTCCATTCTTGACTACGATACAAGGCTTTAGTTGAAGCAGATTTGCTCCAAATGCCGCAACGGCAGAGCATCTTCCCCCCTTATGGAGAAACTCCAAATCATCCACCACAAAGGATGCATCAACACATGGAACAAGAGCATTGCAGGCATCGGATATTTCGGAAGCACTCATTCCTTTTTCGGCCATTTCCGCTGCCGCAAGAATCAAAAGTCCGCCACCGCTTGATAGATTTTTTGTGTCAACAACATAAACATTTTCAAAATTTTCCGCAGCCAAGCGTGCGTTTGCATAAGTGGATGACATTTCAGAGCTGATAGTGAAAAGTATAATTTCCTTTCCTTCCTCTGTATGCTTTTTAAAAAATTCTTCGCAATCCACGCTGTTTATAGCTGAGGTTTTGGGAAGCTCTCCTGTTTTTTCATAGTGAGCATATATGCCATCAGGGTCTATATCAACGCCATCAAGATATTGCTTTTCACCAAGGTTGACACCAAGGGGAAGAAGGATTATTCCGTATTTATCCGCAAGCTCAGAACCAATATCGGCAGTGCTGTCTGCGGCTATCAAAACCTTGTTTTTCATAGATAAAGCTCCTTTATTTTATAAAGTCTTTTTATTATTTTAATTAACAATTATCAACTCAAATTCAACAACAAGTAAATTCAGAAAAATCCGTGTCAGCTATTTACTTTTTGACCCTATAGTGATATAATTGTTAAATAACACAAAAACGGAGAGAATTATATGGGAGAAAAAATTTACACAGCTATATCAAGGTTGGTCAGATATGCAGAAAAGAACGGAATAATTGAAAAAAGCGATCGTGCCTTTGCCATAAACCGCATTTTAGAGGTTCTTTCTATCAATGATTATGAAGAAACAGAGGAAAAGGATTTACCGAAGGAGCTTCCGCTGCCCGAGGATGAGCTTGACGCAGTGCTCACAGAGCTTTGCGACTATGCCTATGGCAGGGGGCTCATTGGGGAAAACAGCGTTGACTTCAGAGATCTTTTTGACACAAAGCTAATGGGAGCTATTATGCCGCGCCCAAGCGAAGTAATATCAAAATTCAGATCGCTTTATAAATTATCGCCCCAAATGGCAACAGATTATTTTTATGATCTCAGCAAAAAAAGCAACTATATAAGAGTAGGCAGAGTTAAAAGAGACCTTCGCTGGTCTGTACCCTCTGTTTATGGAGATATCGATATCTCAATTAATCTCTCGAAGCCCGAAAAGGATCCAAAGGCTATTGCGGCGGCAAAGCTGCTTCCCCAATCGGGATATCCGAAATGCTTGCTGTGCCCCGAAAATGAAGGCTATGCCGGCAGGCTCAATCATCCCGCAAGACAGAACCTGAGACTTATTCCCCTAACCATCGACGGCTGCGATTGGCACCTTCAATATTCGCCATATGTCTATTATAACGAGCATTGCATTGCACTCAGCACGCTTCATACACCGATGGCAATAAACAGATCAAGCTTTGCAAAGCTCCTTGATTTTGTTGAATATCTGCCCCATTATTTTATTGGATCAAATGCCGATCTGCCGATAGTGGGAGGATCTATTCTAAGCCATGACCATATGCAGGGAGGCCGATATACATTTGCAATGGAGAAAGCTCCAATTGAAAAAGAACTCACCTTCCCGGGCTTTGAAAATATTAAATGCGGCATAGTTAAGTGGCCAATGTCGGTTATTCGCCTTCGTTCATCTGAAAAAGAGGCTCTTGTAGACCTTGCAGATAAAATACTTCTTGCTTGGAGGGGCTATACAGACGAGGATGCATTTATTTTTGCAGAAAGCGATGGAGAACCGCACAACACAATAACGCCCATTGCTCGCCGACGCGGTACCGACTTTGAGCTTGATCTTGTTCTTCGCAACAACATTACAACAAAGGAGCACCCCATGGGAGTTTATCATCCCCATGCAGAGCTTCACAATATCAAAAAAGAAAACATAGGACTTATTGAGGTTATGGGTCTTGCCGTTCTTCCTGCCAGACTCAAAACAGAAATGGAGCTGCTCTCGAATATGATAATTTCCGGCGCCGATCCGGCTCTCGATGAGAGAACAGCAAAGCACAAGGAGTGGCTAAGCTCCTTTATAAGCGATTATGAATTTACAAAGGACAATGTTATGGATATACTCAAGGCGGAAATCGGAAAAACCTTTGTTCGTGTCCTTGAGGATGCCGGCGTATATAAGCGCACCGAGGGCGGAATGAAAGCATTTCTTCGCTTCTGCCGGAGCATTGGATGACACAAAAGTTAAAAGGAGCTGTCTCGCTAAATTTTGATTTATCGGGGCGCTTTGTTTGTAAAAACACTCCCCCATAAACTCCTGTTTGGCAAATATAATTAAAACGGTGCTGTCTCATTCAGTTGAGACAGCACCGTTTATATTATTTATTTGGATCAAGGTATTTCCAATAGCTCTTTAGATAATTTATGCCGGACCAGAGAGTGAAAAATGTCATTGCCACCATCGAAGCATATGTGAGAATATGATAATCAGGTATGTTAATTTGGGCAAAAAGATTGATCACATCAAATATGACAGGCTCAAGAAATGCGCAAAGGATATAAACTATCTGCGTCACGGTCTTAATCTTGCCAAGCATATTTGCCGCAACAACAATTCCCGCCGCATTTGAGGCAACAAGGCGAATAGAGGTCACCGCAAGCTCACGCATAATGACTATAAGAGTTGAGATGAGGCAGAAGAAGCGCAGGGCACCGTCAAATTTGAAAAGCAGAACAGTGAGGGTTGAAATAACCATAAATTTATCTGCAAGGGGATCGAGAAACTTTCCAAAATCTGTGATGAGATTATGCTTTCTTGCGATCTTGCCGTCAAGCATATCCGTCAGAGCGGTTGCACCGAACACCGCTGCCGCAAGCAGATTTGAAACAATGGGATTTATAGGCAGCAGCATAACTATAACGATAACAGGTACCATGAAAAGCCTGAGCACTGTTAATTTATTTGGTAAATTCATATTTAAAAACCTCCGAAAGTCATTCTGTGACGTGACCTATAAGGTCATAATCCTCAGCATAATCTATTTTTACATTTACAAATGTGCCGGGCTGCAGTCTCTTTTTTGCTGTGAAGAATATCTTGCCGTCGATCTCGGGCGCATCCATATAGGATCTGCCATAATGTGCTTCTGAAACAACATCATAATCTTCACACAAAACTCTCAGGGTCTTTCCTATCAAGGCTTCGGTGCGCTCCGAATCCAAGACCATTTGCTGACCCATAAGAATGTCGCATCTGTCCTGCTTTACCTGCTCATCTATCTGATCTTCAAAATCATAAGCGGAAGTGCCCTCTTCTCTTGAATATGTAAAGGCACCCATATGCTCAAATTTTGTTTCCTTTACAAACTCGCAAAGCTCGTTAAAGTCTGCCTCAGTCTCTCCCGGAAAGCCAACTATAAATGTGGTTCTAATAACGATATCCGGTATTTCACGGCGGAGCTTGGCAATAACGCCGCGTATAAGCTCCCCGCCCCCGTGCCTGTTCATTCTCCTCAGCATCTTATCGGAGATATGCTGAAGGGGAAGGTCGATATATTTAACAATTCTATCGTTATCCCTCATCTCGGCAATAAGCTCGTCGGTTATCTTGTCGGGATAGCAGTATAAGATTCTTACCCAAGGAATATTTGTTTCCTCGGTTATTTTATGAAGTAGCTCTGCCAGTTTAAAATCACCATAAAGATCAATTCCGTATTTGGTTACATCTTGTGCCACAACGGTAAGCTCCTTCACGCCAAGCTCCTCAAGCTGTTTTGCCTCTGCAATTATATCCTCCATCGGTCTTGAACGGAATTTGCCCCTGATAGAGGGAATGGCACAGTATGTACAGCGGTTGTCACAGCCCTCGGCAATTTTAATATAGGCAGAATAATCTGGCGTTGTCAAAATTCTGTCGCCGCCAAGCTCAAGAGAATCGTTTGGCTTATAAGAGGAATATTTTTCGCCCTTTTCCACAGCTCTGATAGCATCAACTATCTCGTGAATACTGCCAACTCCGAGAATTGCATCAACCTCGGGAAGCTCCTCGAAAATACTGTCACGGTAACGCTCGGAAAGACAACCCGTAACAATGATGCCCTGAAGACTGCGGTTTTCCTTTAGCCATCCTATGTCAATTATATTGTCGATGGCCTCTTTTTTTGCGCTTTCTATAAAAGCGCAGGTGTTGATAATAACAATGTCTGCCTCGGTTTCCTCTGAGGTTATCTCATATCCTGCCTCCATAACATGATGGAGCATTATTTCGGTATCAAGCTGGTTTTTTGGGCAGCCGAGGGAAACAAATCCAATCTTCATTTCATGACCTCACAAAAATTTTCTCACTATAATATATCACATTTTGCCGATTATGTCAATAAGCAAGATTTGCCCTTTGTAAATGCAAATTTTAAAAAAATCAAAAAAACCCTTTACAAAAGGGAAAAAGTTGTATATAATAGTAATGAATACGGTCAATGAACGGAAAGAAACCGAAGAAACACCGAAAAGAGAGTTGCCGCCAGAGGCTGAAAGCGGCGATGCGGCAGATTCGGCATGTGCCTCCGTGAGACTCCCGGCTGAAAGCATCAGTAGGCCGCGGTCGCGTTGTTGCGTTAAAGACTTATGAGATGCCGATAAATGCGGCAAGCAGAGTGGAACCGTGCAAATTTGTGCCTCTGTACCTTTTGGTACGGAGGCTTTTTGTTTTTCATTCGGCATCCCGATTTTGGATATGGAGTAATTTATGAAGCTTAAAATTGACACAAAATCTCTCGTGCGAGATATTGACAAGCTTGCGGCAGAGCTTTCGGCCTTTGGCGGCAGAGCCGCAAAAAAGGCGGTTCGCACTGCCGATGCGGTGGCATCTATGCCAAAAAACATCAAAATTTCTGCCGACAGCATAAGAGAGGAGATAAAAACCTTTCGAGATCGTGACCCGGCGGCAAAGAGCGATGCCGAGGTGCTGCTGCTATATTCCGGTCTCCATGCGATCCTTGCATACAGAGTATCGCATAAACTTTATCTAACCGAGCATTATTTTAGCGCAAGGGCCGTGAGTCAGCTTGCCAAGTTTTTCACGGGAATTGAGATACATCCCGGGGCAAAGATCGGCAAACGGTTTTTCATAGACCATGGTGCCGCAGTTGTTATTGGTGAAACCACCGAGATCGGAGACGATTGCACCATCTATCAGGGCGTGACCCTTGGCGGTACGGGCAAGGATGTGGGAAAAAGACATCCAACTCTCGGTAATAATGTTATGGTTGGTGCCGGAGCCAAGGTGCTTGGTCCTATGCGCATAGGCGATAACACGAAGGTTGCGGCGGGAGCGGTTGTCCTGAGCGAAATTCCGGATAACTGCACAGCTGTTGGTATACCGGCAAGGGTTGTTCGTCGCGAGGGAATGAAGGTTGACGACCTTGATCAGGTGCACATTCCCGACCCTGTTGCTCAAGAGCTGAAGCGCCTTGAAGAAAAGCTTTGCCTGCTTGAAAAGCAGCTCGATTTAAAGGAAAAGAAATAAGAAAGGATAAAAAATGCTGTTATATAATTCACTTACGAAAAAGAAGGAAGAATTTGTGCCAAACGAGCCCGGAAAGGTTAAAATGTACACCTGCGGTCCAACGGTATATCACTTTGCACACATTGGAAATCTGCGTACTTATATTATGGAGGATGTGCTTGAAAAATATCTGCGCTATAGCGGATATGATGTTAAACGAGTTATGAACATCACCGATGTGGGTCATCTCACAAGCGATGCAGACGAGGGCGAGGACAAGATGCTGAAGGGCGCAAAGCGTGAGCACAAGACCGTTATGGAAATTGCGCAGTTTTATACAGATGCCTTTTTTGCTGACTGCGAAAAGCTTGGCATAAAGACTCCCGATGTTGTTGAGCCTGCCACAAACTGCATTGATGAATTTATCAAGGTGGTTGAGGGACTTATCGAAAAGGGTTATGCTTATCTTGCGGGCGGAAATGTTTATTTTGACACCTCAAAGCTCTCGCAATATTATGTTTTCAACAACTTTGATGAGGATGATCTTGAAGTTGGCGTTAGGGAGGGCGTTGAAGCAGACGATAACAAGAAAAACAAAAATGACTTTGTGCTTTGGTTCACAAAGTCAAAATTCGAGGATCAGGCGCTGAAATGGGATTCTCCTTGGGGAATCGGATATCCCGGCTGGCACATCGAGTGCTCCTGCATTTCAATGAAGCATCTTGGAGAGGATTTGGATATTCACTGTGGAGGCATAGACAATGCCTTTCCTCACCATACGAATGAGATCGCACAGTCTGAGGCGTATCTTGGACACAAATGGTGCAACTATTGGTTCCATGTGCTCCACCTCAACACAAACAGTGGAAAAATGTCCAAATCCAAGGGCGAATTTTTGACGGTCTCTTTGCTTGAATCCAAGGGCTATGACCCAAAGGCATATAGATTTTTCTGCCTTGGCTCTCATTATCGCAAGTCTCTTGTTTTCACCTATGAAAATCTTGACAATGCCGCCCTTGCCTATGACAAGCTGGTGGCAAAAATCGCTGCGCTTAAAACAAAAGAGGGTGAGGAGGTTGAAGCAGATAAGCTTGATGCCCTTAAAAAGCTTTTCACCGACGCACTTGATAATGATGTAAACACATCTCTTGCCATAACAGCCATTTATGATGTTCTCAAATCCGATGCAAATGACGTAACAAAGCTTGCTCTTATTGAGGATTTTGACAGAGTGCTGACTCTTGATCTTATCTCACACGCCGAAAAGCTTAAAAATGCCGAGCCTGAGGCTGACGGTGCTCTTGCAGAAGAGGTTGAAGCTCTTATTATAAAGAGAGCAGAAGCAAAGAAAGCTAAAAATTTTGCAGAGGCCGACCGCATCCGTGCCGATCTTGCCGCAAGAGGCATTGTTCTTGTGGATTCCCGAGAGGGAACAACATGGAAGCTTGAGGGCTGATATGATTAGCAAAATCAAAGAGCTTTGTTTAAAAAATAAAGAAGTTATTTTATATCTCATATTCGGCGTTTGCACAACAGCGGTGGACTGGACGATAAGGTTTATATTTTTAAAAGAGAATATGCCTATGCCGCTGGTACACACCATTGATGCCATTGCTTGGATGGCGGCTGTTACCTTTGCCTATATAACAAACCGAATATTTGTTTTTGAGAGTCGTACTAAGGGATTTCGTGGCATTTTGATTGAAGTTTTGAAATTTGCCGGAAGCCGCATTGCAACCTTTATAATTCAGGAAATAATCGTGGCGCTGATATTCAGATTGCTGCCGCCTTCTGCGGTTGTCATTATAACATCTGTTTTGGTTGTCATCCTCAATTATATTTTCAGCAAACTGATCGTTTTCAGAAAGGGAGATAAGAAATGAGCGACGAACTTATGCGAACACGCTATACTCCCAAAGCCGAAAGGGAAAACCCAAAGCTTCCCTCAACAAAAAAACGGCAAAGCAGCTGCGAGGAATGTGAATATTATGATTATGACGATGAAAGCGACAGCTACTTTTGCAAAATGTCTCTTGACGAGGATGAGATGATAAAATTTCTTTCGGGAAAAAACGCCCACTGCCCATTTTATAAATATTATGATGAATATAAAAGCGTTCATAAACAAATCTGATTTTAAAAAAAGCCAAGGCTGCCATAAGTAGCCTTGGCTTTTTTATGCTTTCCGACAAATAGGAGTTTGTTGGGGAGTTTCATTTTACAAAAAAGAGCACACTGCTTTCGTCTGTGATAACCGATTGTCCCACAGAAAAATCGCAGTGTGCTCTTGTTTGTGAAAACACATCTCCCCGATAAATCAAAATTTTCAATCGAAAAGGCTGTGCCATTGCACAGCCTTTTATTTCTTAGGGCGATATCAATATTGTGGATGCCAAAACTCGCTCCCCACCAAGGATATATGAGCTGGTGTTAAGGTATTCACCATTCAGCTTCATAAGAGTTGATGAGCCTCCATCTAAATTGCTGGCATTAATTGCTCCAAATGACAGCATTATCTCTATAAGGTCATCAAGGGTTGCTCCAAGACTGTCTATCTGCCTGCCGTTGACCACAAGCAAAAGAATAGCTCCGTCATCTCGCTGTCCAATTGCAGTTCTCGGGTTTATTCCGCCGCCAAGAGAACGCTTTGAATTGCATGGCTCACCGTTTATTATAAGAGCAGGGCCGTAGCTGACCGCATATTTAAGCCCAAGCTCCATTGCCTTTGCGCCCGTCATTTTGCCAACATAAAGAAGTCCGTTTTCATCAAGTCCGGCTAAGCTGTATGAAGAATTCATATCTCCCCAAAGCAGTTCCCCACGGCTTATGACTATCCCCTCAGGGATACCTCCCGTTCCACTGCCGTTTGGATCAATAAAGCCACCGGCATTTGTGCCCCCAACAGCACCGTATTTTTCTATCATTTTTGAAAGGGAAAGACCCTTTGCATTTTCACCGTACACATCGGGAGTGCCAACAAATACCCTTGTGGGATCTTTTATAATAAGCATCTTTCCGTTATAAGTGCCCCCTGAAACATCGTGAACTTCAATTCCCGACAGGTTTTTTTCTTGATTATCATCGGTTTTTTCGGGGTCATCATCGCCGAAACCGATCTCACTGTCTGTATCTATCGGGTCACCGTTTTGAGACTCCTGATTTTGCGGAAGTTTTATAAGCGAAGGATTTATCTCCTCCGCCTCTTCTTCAGCTCTCTCTACCTGAAGCGCAGAGATTTCTTCTTTACTCATATACCAATCTGCAATAAAGCCGCCGGCACTTGTTTCTTTTAGAGAGAGGACAAACAGCTTTCCGATAGTTGGCGATGGACCCTTAACCATTATAAGCATGGCGGAATAAAGTGCACCGGCTACAAGCGCAAGAGTTATCAAAAATATTATCAGAGCACGCAGGCATATACCTGCCGTTTTTGCGCCAATAAGCTTTAATTTATCCTTGTTCACAATATCAGCCTCCCTCCGGACAACAATATTTTACACCTTTTTTATGAAGTTTGCAATAAATTTGACGAAATATTTATATTTTTGTTCCGCCTTTTTGGGTCAAAACACCTTAAAATCCCAGTTGAAAATGGAAAAAGCAGTTTTTTAAAAAAAATTGAAAAAAACTATTGACAAACCGGAAAAGAAGTGCTATAATATATACCGTTCCGCAGGAATGTGGAGCAGATATGCTGGTGTGGCTCAATGGCAGAGCAGCTGATTTGTAATCAGCAGGTTGTTGGTTCGACTCCGATCACCAGCTCCATATGGGGGATTTCCCGAGCGGCCAAAGGGGGCAGACTGTAAATCTGTTGTCACTGACTTCGGTGGTCCGAATCCACCATCCCCCACCAAAAAA
>JAZUQN010000111.1:0-8629 GCA_045605745.1 Eubacteriales bacterium | reverse complement strand
TACCAACGCTCCTGCGAAAATGCAATTCTGCATTTTCTAAGGGAGCTGTGCATAACTCTGTTCTTCCTTATTGCGCCAAAAAGCAGCGGCGCAATAAGGGTGCAGTGAACCGCACACTGCTTTCGTCTGTGGTTAGCTACTCTATAGTGAAAACTTCGCAGTGTGCTCTTTTTCGTAAAATTAAATTCCCCGATAAACTCCTGTTTAGATAATAAATAGTTGATAAAAAAGCTGTGTCATTTTTGAAGTGAACTAAATGGGGTTCACTTCATTTTACTGACACAGCTTTTTTTATCCTTCTGAATTTTTAAGTTCTCTCAGCTCATTTAAAAATGTATCCAGATCCTTGAACTCACGGTAAACCGACGCAAATCTGACATATGCAACATGGTCAAGAGATTTTAACTTTTTCATAGCCATTTCACCAAGCTCTATCGAGGATATTTCTTGACGGAGAGAGTTTTGAAGCTCGGTTTCAATCTCGTCGGCAATATCTCCTGCATTGACCGGCCTCTTTTGGCAAGCCTTTAAAAGTCCGGAAAGAAGCTTGTTTTTATCAAAAAGCTCCTTGCTGCCGTCTTTTTTCAAAACTATTATCTGTACAGATTCAATGACCTCAAAGGTTGTGAAACGGCGCAGACACTCAGGGCATTCGCGGCGGCGTCTTATGCTTGTGCCATCGTTTATTGGCCTTGAGTCGATAACTTTGCTGTCTGCAAAGGTGCAATATGGGCATTTCATAAAATAAGTCTCCGATTTAAGCTGAAATTATTTTACATTATTATACATCAAACAGGGCAAATTGTAAAGTGCTTTTTTATGTTTTTTGTCAAGAATTTAAAAATCTTCCAATATATCATCTATGGTACATGGTGTGACCAAATTCCGTTTTATGAGGTCGTATTTTATAACAGCTTCCGTTATGCTGTTTGATAGGAAACGCCTTTTGTATTCACCGCTAAAGCTGATTTCTATGTAGTAGGCAGGGATTTTCAGATAGGATTTTTCTAGTTGGTAGCTGATGTGTTTTCCGCATATTGAAGCTCTATCTTCTACTATGGTCCAATTCTGCTTTCTGGAATGCTTTAGCCTTCTTAAATGATTCATTTCTATGCCTCCGTAGAAAATTTAAGATTGGTCACCTAAATAGTATAGCACAGTGAAAATATAGATTTGTTAAGAATTTCTTATTTACCTACAAAAATATTTACTGATAAAGGATATTATTACAAAATATAACAATTTGGTGTGTGTTTTTTTGCTGGATTTGATAAAGTGAAATTTTCCCAAACTAAATTTTCTTGCAAAAAATGAATAATATTCCGATTATGCATTGTTTTGACTATTCTTCAAAAACTTACAGCTGGACTTCTATGCCGTTTTTTGTTATAATTAATATGGTTTTTGGCATTATTATTTTGACTTTAGTAATTTTGGTTTTTTTATGCAGTTGTGAGGTTTTTATGAAGATAAATAGAAAAAATAAAAGATTTTTGCCCTCAAGGGCAGCTATGACATTATTGAAGCTTGGACTTCCGTTTATATCGGCCGCCTTGGTAGCTTTGACATTTGAGCTCCAAAATGCAGTTTCTGTCAATCCCGGCTATGCTATCATTACATATCCTGATATGTATTGCCATATTTTCGCCTCCTTGCTTGCGCTTATAGCGGGGGCTATGATTTTTGATGTGATTGAAAAAAGCAGTAAAGGGCATTGAGCTTTTGTAGAGATTTAAAGCAAAAGCATTAGCTACTTGACAAAATTATATGTTTGTGGCATAATATATCTGTGGAATATCTTTTCACTTTGGCAGAATTTCATTTTAATTTTCACAAAAAGGAGTTGTTTTTATGTTGTTTAAAAAGTTTAGCAAAAAATGTTTTGTTGCACTTGCCTTGGCAACTGTTCTTGTTCTTTCTCTTGCTTTGGGCGCTTGCGGCGACAAGTCTTATGATTCAACAGAGGCTTATGTTAAGCATATTGAGGGCGAGGCGATAAAGACGGGTGTTGAAAAGCTCTCTGCTGTTTATGATAATATGGTTAGTCCTTCTAAAAAGGGTGTTAGCGGAAAAAGTGAAATTGATATAGATATTTCAGAAAATGCGCTTTCTATGCTTCAGCTTGCAACCGATATGGACTTTTCATGGCTTTCAAATATCAGTATTGACGGCACATCCTTCCAGAATAATGATATGATGGCTATGAAGCTTATGCTCGGCCTTGGAGAGAGCAAGCTTTTGGGTCTTGATCTTATTTTTGATAATGCAAGCAATATGGCGTATTTCACTCTTCCCGGAGTGCTTTCAAAATATCTCAGCATAGATATAGCAGAGCTTGCCGAGAGCGCAGAGGTGGATATGTCATCGCTTTCTTCTGTAGATCTCTCAAAGCTTCCCGATGGAGATTCAATTAAAAAGCTTGCAAACAAGTATGTTGATATAATTCTTTCGGGAATCAGGGTTGCCGAAGAATCTAAGGGTAAGCTCACGGCAAACGGTGTTGAAGAAAGCTGCTCGGTTGTTAAGATCATTATAACAGAAAAGAATGCAATGGATATTGCGAGAAGTGTGCTTGAGACAGCGAAAAATGATGCTGAGCTTAAAAAGGTTATTGTCGATTTTGCTAACTGTATCGCTGAGCTTGATGAATATTCCGATAGTGGTGAGAATGTTTATGCAGAGTTCTGTGAATTTATTGATGAGACCCTTGAGGACATGTCGGACGAGACAGCAGATGATGATGTAAGCTCTGCAGAGGATAACCTGATTATCACTGATTATGTAAATTTCGATGATGAGATCATTGGTAGAACCGTTGCTTTTGATAATGAAGAAATGTTCTCCTACGGTTTCGCCTCAAATGGCAAGAACTTTGGCTTTGAGCTCAAAGCCAATGGCGTTAAATATGTTAGCGGAAGCGGGACTGTTGACAGCAAGATGAACGGCGATTTCAGTCTTTGTGAGGACGATGTTACATATTTTACGGTTTCTGTTAAAGATCTTGATATGAAGAAGCTTGAAAAGGGGTATATCAACGGCACATTTGATCTTAAGCTTGATGACATCCCCACAGATGATTCAAATATGCTGCTTAGTATTCTTTCTGCTTATTCTATCCGTTTGGGTATTCAGCAGAACAGCGCAAATGATGCAAATGTTTATATCGGACTTTTCAGCGGCGACGAATATTTTGTTAAGCTGAGTGTGGCTTCAAAGGTTGAAAAGGTTTCTGCTCCTTCGCTTCCTTCAGCCTCTGACACAATTGCTATAACTGAGGATATGGATACGGCTGCTTTGCTTAGCTGCCTCAGCCTTGATGAGCTGCTCCAGAATATCAAGAATTCTCCTATTCCCGATGAGTATGTAGCAATTATCGAGCAGTATGCTGCGCTTCTTCCGTATCTTGGATAAATAATTGATTGTATTGAGGCATCGGCCTTGGCGTATACCGCTGTGCCGATGCCTCTTTTGGAGTTTTATGATGAAAATTGAGATAAAAAATATAAGCAAAAGCTATGGCAAGAAAAGAATATTGGAGAAGGTATCTTTTGAAGCGAATGCAGGCGAATGCATTGGTATTCTCGGCGGCAACGGATGTGGGAAATCAACACTTTTGTCTATTCTTGCAGGCGTGAGAAAAGCGGATGGCGGTGAATTTTTTTGCGATGGCGGCGATCTTTTTAAGAATAGAAAAAAGCGCACGGAGATCATTGGATATGTTCCTCAAGGCACGCCGCTGCTTGAGGAGCTGACAGCTCTTGATAACCTTAGGCTTTGGTATGACAGCGAAAAGCTGGAAAGGGAGCTTAATGAGGGAGCATTAAAAATGTTAGGTATAGATCAGTTTCTCAAGACAACGGTTAAAAAAATGTCCGGCGGAATGAAAAAAAGACTATCAATCGGTTGTTGTGTTTCAAATTCTCCATCTGTGTTGCTTCTTGATGAGCCGACAGCTTCTCTCGATCTTATTTGCAAAGAGCAGATAAGAGAATATCTGCTTTTGCAAAAGGAAAAGGGCGGAATCGTCCTTCTGACAACGCATGACGAGCGCGAGCTTATGATATGTGACAAGCTTTTTATTATAAAAGACGGGGTGATAAGCTCTGCAGCGTTTGACGGCGATATAAAGGCTTTAACGGAGAAATTCTGATGAGATCTTTTAAATATTTTTATTATCAGTTTAAGCGTTTTATAAGGGCATTGCCTGCGGTGATTATGCTTTCTATAGCGCTTTTTGCCTGCGTTTTCATTGCCTTTGAAGCGGTTATTGAAGATGAAAAGAATAGCGAAAAAAAATATGAAATAGGCATTGTTGGCGATGCTTCGGATACATATCTCAGAATGGGAATTGCTGCTTTAAAGAATTTTGATGCCACTCGCTTTGCCATCAATGTAAGCTTTGTTGGTGAGGATGAGGCCAAGGATATGTTGAAATCGGGAGAGCTTTCTGCTTACATTGTTATCCCAGAGAACTTTATTATGGATGCATATCACGGTCAGGTTGGAAAGCTGACATATGTTACAACCACCGGAGCACTGGGAGCTGTTGATTATATTAAGGATGAGCTTCTAAACGCTGTTTCGGTTTTGCTGGTGGAATCTCAAAAGGGAACATATGCCGCCGGAAACATTGGCAGTGAGCTTAAAGGTCTTAAATATGGCAAGGTAACAAACGATGCTGCAATAGAATATGTTGATCTCATCCTTGCACGCTCAAAAATGTATAAGCTTGATGTTCTTGGCGTATCCGAAGGGCTTGGATTTGCACCATCAATATTTTGCGGTGTTATAATATTTTTCATTCTGCTTCTTTGCATTGGATTCTCGCCTGTTTTTGCAAGAAATGATGTAGGACTTATGGGCATTCTTTCGTCAAGGGGTATATATACTGCATGGCAGGTGATAGGAGAATATTTTGCATTTCTTTTGTGCAGTGGTATTGCAGTTTCAGCATTCTTTGGTGCGCTGTCCGCTTTTCTCGGAGATAAAATAAATATGCTTTTGGACACTTCTCTCGGAGCAGAATTTTTTGCTTCTTTGGCTTTGTCTCTATTGATGTTTACTGCTATGCAGATGCTGATTTTTGAGGTCAGCGAGGGAATATGGTCCGGGGTTCTTTCTCAGTTTTTGTCAGCAGTATTTTTGTCATATTTTTCGGGATGCCTTTATCCAATATACTTTTTCCCCGAGATCGTGCAAAGAATTTCGATATATCTTCCGGCAGGTGCGGCAAGACTTCTTCTTTCAAGGACACTGACGGATAACGGAAAGCTTTTGCCAACACTTATTATTTTTATTTATTTTGCGGCATTTATATCCTTGACTATATTCCTAAGACATCGAAAGATCAGAAGAGAGGAGGCAGATGTGGCATGAAAAAAATAAAAAAACTTCTATGTTGGTATCATACATTCCACAAACGCTTTTTCCTAAAGAAGAGTTATATTGTTTTATTGTTGCTCGTACCAATAATGGGGCTGCTTCTTGGTATAACAGCCACAATGGATAGCGGAATGCTTACCGTTTGCCTTTCAAGCGAAGGGGATGATGCGGTCTCTGATGCGATAATCGAAGAGCTTCTTTGTGAAAAGGGAATAATCAGATTTCTAAGAGAAACTCCGGAAAAAGCAATTGAGCTTTTAAAGTTTGGAAAGGCAGATGCAGCATGGATATTCAGAGAAGATTTCAGCGAGAAGGCAAAGAACTTTGCCGAGAGACAAAGCTCTTCAAATTCGCTTGTAACGGTGCTTCAGCGTGAAGAGGGAATTGCCCAAATGCTATCGAGGGAAAAGCTTTGCGGCATTTTATATCCGTATGTTTCAGAGCAGTTTTATATTTCCTATGTAAAGAATGAAATAGCTGTGAATATAGATGATGAAGCTGCTTTAAAATATTACAACACCGTTATGCCTGAGGGGACAGAGCTTTTTGATTTCAGCTTTACACGGAATGATAATGCTCCAAAGGGATACCTAACCGCTCCTTTGCGAGGTCTGCTTTCTGTTATGGTTGTGCTTTCCGCTTTTGCAGTTTCAATGTTTTACAAGATGGATGAAGAGCGGGAGATGTTTGCTCGGATAGAGAAAATGCATCGGATCCTTTTTGCCTTTGGATATCATTTTTCTGCCGTGCTAGATGTTGGCGTGGCAATGATAATTTCCCTAGCTCTTTGCGGTGTTTGGATGGGGACTATCAGAGAGCTTACAATGCTTATTATATTTGTTTTTATAACTGTCTTGTTTTCAATGGCAGTTGAGCGGTTGCTCAAAAGACTAAATATATTTGCGGCACTCATACCGCTTCTTATTATTGCAATGATAGTTATCTGTCCTGTTTTTTTCAGCTTTAACGCATTAAAGCCAATTCAAATGCTGTTTCCTCCATATTACTATCTTGAGGCGATGGCAGGGGCCGATAATCTTGTTTCTATTTTTGTTTATGCCATTAGTCTTGTTTTTGCCAACGTTGCTCTGTATTCTTTTTCTCGTGAGAACAGGAGTTTTGCTTGACTTTGTCTTTCCTCGGGTGTATAATATCCTTAGATTTGATTTTGAAGGAATAGGATTATGAATAGATGGCGGTTTGCAGAAAGATTAAGAAAATTCAGAATAGCAAGGGGGCTTTCACAACTTGAGTTGGGCGAGCGCCTTGGAGTTTCAAATCGGGCGGTTTCAAAATGGGAAAGAGGCGAGGCCTATCCGGCCGTTGATACGCTTGGTGAGATAGCTAAGGCGCTGGGAGTGATTGTTGACGACCTTTTTGCCGGAGATAATTTGCCTTGCTCAGATTCAAATCGGGAAGAAAAAGGAATGGAGTCTCTTAGAGAGCTTTACAGAGTGGGGGCAGGGCCTTCAAGCTCACATTCAATGGGCCCGGAAAAAGCTGCCATACTCTTTAAAAATGAATATCCTGAGGCAGATCATTATGAGGTGACGCTTTATGGTTCGCTTGCTCTTACCGGCGTTGGGCACAGGACAGACTTTGTTATAAAAAGAGCATTTGAGCCTTCTGAGGTGATCATTCAATTCGATAAGACCGAAACGGCAATACCTCACCCCAACACGATGAAGCTATGTGCAGTGAGGGCAGGCTCTATAGTCGGAGAATGGACAGTTTTGTCTATTGGCGGCGGCGCTATCCGCATTGTGGGAATTGATGAAATGCGTTCTTCACGCCCTTATAAGCTTGACAAATTTAAGGATATTGCCGATTATTGCAATGAGAAGAAAATACGCCTTTGGCAATATGCCGAGGAGGTTGAGGGAAAAGAAATATGGAGCTATCTGCGCACCATTTGGAGCGCTATGCTTAGCTCTATCGAAGCCGGAATCAGTGTTGACGGTGAACTTTTTGGCGGCCTTGGCGTTATGCGAAAGGCAAAATATCTTTATAATCAGCGCCATATGGACGAAAGCGCAGAAACCAAGCAGAATAGGCTGGTTTGTTCATATGCATTTGCGGTTAGCGAACAGAACGCTTCGGGCGGTGTTATAGTGACTGCACCGACCTGCGGTGCAAGCGGTGTTTTGCCTGCAGTTCTTCGCTATATAACCGAGAAAAAACAGCTTGATACCGACACGATACTCCATGCGCTTGCAACTGCAGGAATAATCGGAAATCTTATTAAGACCAATGCTTCGATAAGTGGCGCTGAATGTGGATGTCAGGCAGAGATCGGCAGTGCCTGCGCAATGGCTGCTGCGGCCCTGGCGGAGATATATGAAATGGAGATCCCCCAGATAGAGTATGCCGCAGAAATTGCAATTGAGCATCATTTAGGTCTTACTTGCGACCCGATTAGGGGGCTTGTTCAGATACCTTGCATCGAGAGAAATGCCGTTGCTGCAATGCGTGCGATAAATGCGGTGAATTTGGCAAACTTTCTTGCAGATACCAGAAAGATCTCCTTTGACCTCATTGTTAAAACCATGTATGAAACGGGAAGGGATCTTTCAAAGATATATCGAGAAACCGGCGAGGGTGGACTTGCAAAGCTATATCTCTAAGGAGGTTTTTTATGTGGCCTTTTGGGAAAAAGAAAGAAGATAGCAAAAAATTTCGTGTTGAAATGGCCGAAATGATCAGCAAAAAGCTGATAAGATATGTGACAGAGAGAAGAAATGATGTTGAAGAGGTCATTGGCAAAAGCGGTGCTTTCAGCATCAGAAACGGTGAGTTTATCGTTTTTGCTTCTTCTGAGGTTATATTCAGAACACCTGTAGAGGAGCTGCGTGCTTGGGAGCTTTTATCGGGTGATGGAGCTGTTTTGACCGGCATTGATCTTGAACACGGCGGTGTGGAAAGAACGATAACAGTACACTATGTTTATTACAGATGAAAAGGGCTGAGTTAAACTCAGCCCTTTTCATCTTGAGATTTGTCAAACAGGAGTTTGTGGGGGTGTTTAATTTTGCGAAAAATAGCACACTGCGAAGTTTTTATAGACAATCATGTACCACAAACGAAAGCAGTGTGCGGTACGATATACCCTTTTTGCGCCGGTGCTTTTTGGCGCAAAAAGGAGGGATAGCGTGATGCACAGCTCCCTTAGAAAATGCAGAATTGCATTTTCGCAGGAGCGTTGGTTTGGACTAAGGAAGGGAGTTCTTAGAGGGAAACGCAGTTGCCC
>JAZUQN010000110.1:0-2815 GCA_045605745.1 Eubacteriales bacterium | reverse complement strand
CTAATATAGTATAACATATTTTTTAGAAAAAATATATCAAATTTTAGTGAATTTTTAAAAAAATATAAAATTTCTTTTTTAGTTGATTTTAACCATAATGTGTGCTATACTTAAAATGGTGAAAGTCGAAACATTTGCCGGATGATTTTCGTCAATTAATTATACAGATTTTGAAAGGAAGCTTCAAGATGGATATTGTAAAAAAAGTAACGGTAATAATTCCCTCTCTGAATCCTGATGAAAAGCTTATCAAGGTCATTTTGGGACTTGAGGCAGAGGGCTTTGACGATATCATTGTTGTAAATGACGGCAGTGCCCCCGAAAAGCTGTGCAATTTTCCTTCAAAAGAAGAATATCCATCCTGTACTGTGCTCACCCATAATGTAAACCGAGGAAAGGGCGCAGCTCTGAAAACTGCTTTCTCGCATTTTCTTGAAACTCGTCCGGATCGTCTCGGAGTTATAACAGTTGACGGAGATAATCAGCATCTTCCAAACGATGTGCGTACCTGTGCCGCAAAAATGCTGGAGGAAAACAATCTTGTTCTTGGCGTGCGTAACTTTTCTCTTCCCCATGTTCCACCAAGATCAAGATTCGGCAACAAAACTACATCGCTTGTTTTTAGACTTTTATGCGGAATGAGGATATCCGATACACAAACAGGACTAAGAGCTTTTCCAAGATCGGTCCTGCCTCAAATGTGTGAAATATCCGGTGATCGCTTTGAATATGAAACAAATATGCTTCTCTCCCTCAGAGAATATGGCATAAAGCTTAGCGAAGTGCCTATTCAAACGGTTTATATCGAAGAGAATCAAACCTCCCATTTCAGACCCGTGAAGGATTCAATAAGAATCTATTCACTTATAATCAAATTTCTTCTCAGTTCTGTTACGGCATCTGTTATAGATAATGTTGGATTTTTTATTTTAATGACCTTGCTCACCCCATATCTTGACAAAAATTCAATATTTGTCTCTTTTGTTCTTTCAAGAGCCCTCTCTTCTGTTATAAATTTTATTTTGAATAAGCATACAGTGTTTAAAAATTCAGACAAAGTAGGCATAACTATCGTTAAGTATTATGCCCTAGCAATCCCCATAATGCTTATTTCCTCTCTCAGCGTATATATTCTCGATAGGCTGGTAGGAAACACATTGCCAATTATAACCACAATCATAAAAATGCTCGTGGATCTGATACTTTTTATTTGCTCGTTCCGTATTCAAAGAGAATGGGTATTTTCAAAAAAGAGATAATAGAGGTTTGGAATAATTTTAATGGAAAACAAAAATATTTTTAAGTTAGAACAAAATAAGTCAGCAGATAAAAGCAGCAAGCACGTTAAGCCTTTATCTATTCCCATTTTAAATAATGAGAAGGATACAGTGGTACCCACAAAGAGCACTGATATTAAGGAACAAAAAAGAGAAACAATTGCCGAAAAGAATGTAAAAAAAAGAAATTCAAACGAAAAATCCGATATCAGCGGAGATGCGGACCGAACCATCGGCTTCACTCAAGGGGATTTTCTTGACTATGCAGGCTATAAGCGCAGAAAGCCAAAGCAGCGCCTATCAGGAAAAAAGATTGCCTTTCGTATTTTCATATCATTTATATCTGTTTTGCTTTTTGTTCTGATTGCGGTCTACAGCCTGTGCTTCACAATAGCAAAAGGTCCAAGCGAAACCGTAAGAAATCTGCTTGTTTTGTCTGCAAAACAGGCAAGCGCAACAAAATGGGTGCCTTCCCTGTTTCTTGATAAAGAAACAATAGATGAGATAATGGCAGGAAGCGCAAAAGTTGAAACCGATGTTATGTCAATTGAGGACTATTACGCAGGTCAAAATGACGATAAGATAGATAGTGAATATGACGAATGGGAAAACGCAAAGGATGGTATGATATTTAAGACCTTAAAGGGGTCTACATATACCGCATATATGCTTATCGTTAAAGACCCTTCAAGAATTTTTGTTGGTGCTTCAAGCGAGAATTATTCTGAAAGCCAGAGAGGTAAGACCATATTTGATGCCACAGAATTTTATGGCGCAGTTGCCGCAATAAACGGCGGAGAATTTCCGGACAGTGGAGGAGTTGGAACAGGCTCTCATCCCATCGGTCTTACATATTCTATGGGGAAATGCGTTTGGAACGATGGCTATAAAAGAACATTTATAGGCTTTGACGAAAACAACAGGCTTATCGCAAAAGAAGGTATGACAAAGGTAGAGGCCGATGCGCTTGGCATAAGAGATGCTGTATCATTTCAAAACGGAAATGTTCTGATAACCTCAGACGGAGAAAATGTGACCTTTTACTATGCTGAAAAGAATAATGGCACAGCCCAGCGAACCGCTATCGGACAAAGGTCAGACGGTGCGGTTATATTGCTTGTAACAGACGGCAGGAGCGCAAGCTCTCTTGGTGCTACGCGCAATGATGTAATCGATGTAATGGTTGAACACGGAGCAATTTCTGCCGCAATGCTTGATGGCGGTTCCTCTGCTATGATGTATTATGATAATTATCATGAAAAATATGGGTATAATTATGACGACCTTGATCAGTATCAAAAGCGTGGCCTTGTAAATAAGTATAAAGCATTTACAACACCTCGTCATATGCCAACATTTTTTATGGTTTCACCGCTTGAGATAGGGGGTGTGGCAGATGAGCACTAAGAAAATGCCTATTTTTTATCGTGTACTGATAATTTGCTTTGTTTTGGCTCTTATAGCACTTGCCGTTTTCCTTGCAGTGCTTCATTCATATCTTGAGGATTACGAGAGCGTTCAGCCCGGTTATTTAGCAG
>JAZUQN010000109.1:0-2913 GCA_045605745.1 Eubacteriales bacterium | reverse complement strand
TTAGCGAAGGCTAACCGATTTAAACCGGTAAAGTTAGCGGACGCTAACCACCGTACTGCTTCATTATTGGAGGATAGTATGAATACTCTAAAAACAGTTAAGGTAGGCCAAACAGTTAAAGTTGTCAAGCTTCACGGTGAAGGTGCTGTTAGACGCAGAATAATGGACATGGGGCTTACCAAAGGAGTTGAAATCTTTGTTCGCAAGGTTGCACCGCTGGGTGACCCGATTGAGATCAATGTGAGAGGATATGAGCTCACTTTGCGTCGTGCTGATGCGGAAATGGTTGAAATCGAATAGAGTCACAATTTTTTGTTAGGGTCTACCCTTTAAAATTTAGACAAGAGTTAGCTGCCGCTAACCGAGAAAGTGAGGACTAAAAATGGCAATAAAAATTGCTCTTGCCGGCAATCCTAACTGCGGTAAAACAACCCTTTTTAATGCGCTGACCGGCTCAAATCAGTATGTTGGAAACTGGCCGGGCGTCACGGTTGAAAAGAAAGAGGGAAAGATAAAAAAGAAGGATGATGTAACATTAACTGACCTTCCGGGCATCTATTCCCTTTCGCCTTATACTCTTGAAGAGGTTGTTGCTCGCAACTATCTCATAAACGAATGTCCCGATGCAATACTGAACATAGTTGACGGCACAAACCTTGAGAGAAATCTTTATCTCACAACACAGCTTATGGAGCTTGGCATACCCGTTGTTGTTGCAATCAACATGATGGATATCGTAAATAAAAATGGGGATAAAATAGACCTTGAAACTCTTGGCAAAAAGTTTGGTTGCAAGTTTTTAAATATATCCGCACTAAAAGGAACGGGAACAGATGAGGCAATTGAAGCTGCAATTGAAGCTGCAAAAACCGGAAGGATAGTGCCAAACCATATATTCTCCGGAACTGTTGAACACGCACTTGCTCATATTGAAGAAGCTACGGTTCACGGTATGCCCGAAGACAAGCAGAGATGGTATGCAGTTAAAATCTTTGAGCGTGATGCTAAGGTAATTGAAGAGCTAAAAATAGATAATGATAAGCTTGCACACATTGAAAAAGATATTGCTTCGGTTGAAAGAGAGCTTGATGACGATTCTGAAGCAATAATAATAAACGAGCGTTATGTTTACATAGAACGTATTGTTAAATCCTGCTATAATAAAAAGAATGCCGACAAACCTTCTCTTTCTGACAAAATCGATCGAATAGTTACTAACCGTATTCTTGCTCTTCCTATTTTTGCGGCTATAATGTTCCTTGTTTATTCTATTGCCATGGGAGATTTCCCCTTTTCTATCGGTACAATAGGAACAGATTGGGCAAATGATGTACTTTTTGGCAAATGGGTTCCGTCGCTGTTCAACAGTTTTCTATTAAATGAAGCAGGAGATCCAATAATTTCTGGTTGGCTTTATGGCCTCATTATGGACGGCATTGTTGGCGGAGTTGGAGCGGTTCTTGGTTTTGTACCTCAGCTGATGGTTCTTTATCTTCTCCTTGCAATAATTGAGGACTGTGGATATATGTCCAGAGTTGCATTTATCATGGATAAGATTTTCCGCAAATTTGGACTTTCGGGCAAAAGCTTTATCCCTCTGCTCGTTGCAACGGGCTGCAGCGTTCCCGGCATCATGTCATCCAGAACCATAGATCAGGATCGAGATCGCAAAATGACTATCATCACAACAGGATTTATCCCCTGTAGTGCAAAAATGCCCATAGTTGGGCTTTTTGCCGGAGCTGTTTTTGGCAACTCAGCCCTTGTGGCTGTCTCTGCGTTCTTTATTGGCATTGCTGCAGTTGTAATCTCGGGTATAATCCTTAAAAAATTCAAAGCTTTCGCAGGTGATCCAGCCCCATTTGTTATGGAGCTTCCTCAATATCACGCGCCTATAATTTCTAATGTACTTCGTACTACATGGGAACGAGGATGGTCATTTATCAAACGTGCGGGCACTGTTATACTTCTCTCAGCAATAATTCTTTGGTTTCTTCGCGGATACGGCTTTCAAAATGGAGTGTTTGGTGCTGTTGAAAATGACAATCATTCGTTACTTGCCGCAATTGGAAATGCAATTGCATGGATCTTCTACCCAATTGGTTGGATGGGAGATATGGCTTGGAAGTCCGCTGTTGCAACAATCACAGGTCTTATTGCAAAAGAAGAGGTTGTTCTTTCCTTCGGCACGCTCTATCAGCATTCAGGTGAGATAAGCGAATCAGGAAAAGAAATTTGGACACTTATCAAAGCTGATTTTGGTGCCGTCACAGCATATAGCTTTATGATTTTCAATCTTCTGTGTGCTCCTTGCTTTGCAACCATAGGTGCTATCAAGCGTGAAATGAACAATTGGAAGTGGACAGCGTTCACTATCACATATATGTGCGCATTTGCCTATATTATTTCAATGATAGTTTATCAACTTGGCGGACTTATAACAGGCGAGGCCACCTTTAGCATCTTTACGATCGCAGCAATTATTGCGCTCTTTGCGATAATCTATCTACTTTTAAGAAAAAACAAATATAATAGATCAAACTCATTATAATTATTTGAGGTGATATTATGTTACCAACAATTATTGTATCATCAATTCTTGCAGCAATAGTGATTTTTATCATTGTTTGCCAGATAAAAAACAGAAAAAAAGGCAAAGGCTCCTACTCTTCCTGCTCCGGTTGTGCATATAGCGGATCCTGTCATTTAAAAAAGTAAAAGCACAAAGAGGCTGAGCAAAATAGCTCAGTCTCTTTCAATATTTAGGTTTTGTTTTTTTTATAAACAGGAGTTTATCGTGGAGTTCTATTTAACAAAAAAGAGCACACCGCGAGTTTTCTGTGGGGCAATCGCTTATCACAGACGAGGGCAGTGTGCGGTATGTTGCACCCTTTTTGCGCCGGTGCTTTTTGG
>JAZUQN010000108.1:0-21507 GCA_045605745.1 Eubacteriales bacterium | reverse complement strand
CCTGAATTTGAGGCAGGAAAAGAGCTTGGCGGTGTGAGCATACTTGATATTGCACCCACAATAGCTTCGCTTATTGGTGTTGAGCCCGAAAGGGAATGGGAAGGCAGATCGCTTTTGAATTGAAATGAATAATAAAAATGCTGCTCCTATTTGGAGCAGCATTTTTTGAAGTTTTAAATAAATTTTGATTTATCGGGGAGATGCCTTTTCACAAAAAATAGCACACTGCGAAAATTCTGCTTAGCAATCGATTATCACAGACGAGAGCAGTGTGCTCTTTTTTGTAAAATTAAACTCCCCGATAAACTCATGTTTAACTACAATTAAATATAAAAGAGGCTGACTTATAATCAGTCTCTTTTATGTTATATTACAATATGAACCGGGAGTCCATCACGATAGCTTGGAGTGACCTCGCCTCGTATCAACGGAAGCAGATATTCAATGCACTCGTCTGTAACGCCGTTGCCCTCTGCGTTTATAAATCTATCCGGCACAAGCTGTTCTTTATTTGCCACCTCATCCACATTAACGCTTCCTATCTTTATCTCATAAGGGAGGTTTGATGTGCGATCAATTGTCATCATAACCTTGTTTGCACCGTCATAAGCAGCCAAAACAGCAGTTTTTCCAACCAAAACAGATTCGCAGAGGTCTGTTTTAGAAGCTAAATGTGAAGCACATCTTTGGCAAAGATTAAGCTCAATTGAGCGCACCTTGCATCCGATTCTGTTTTTCACCTCGTATTCAAGAGTTTTGCCACTTCCTGAAAGATATTTGTGGCCAAACACGTCGGTTACGCCGCTTTGGGTTGCTTCGCCAACATATCTGCCGTCTGAAAGGCGTATGCCCTCTGAAATTGCAACCACAACGTTCGGGTGCTTATCCAGTGCCGCTTTAACATCGGCAATAAACCTATCCATATCAAATTCTCTTTCGGGAAGATAAACAAGATCGGGTTCAAAGCCGCAAATATGTCTGCCTGCGGCAGAAGCCGTTGCAAGCCAGCCTGCATCTCTGCCCATAATTTCGATTATGGTAACAGCCTTAACGGTGTAAACTGCGCAATCTCGAATGATCTCCTGAGTCATTGTGGCGATATATTTTGCAGCCGAGCCAAAGCCCGGTGCATGATCGGTTCCCGGCAGATCGTTGTCGATAGTCTTGGGTATGCCCACAACTCTCATTTCATATCCGCAACTCTCGGTATAATTGCCCAGCTTCTTAACTGTGTCCATAGAATCGTTTCCGCCAATATAGAAAAAATATCTGATGTCATATTTTTTGAAAATTTCCAAAAGCTTTGAAAAAACATCATCGCCACTGTCGGCATTTGGAAGTTTCTTTCTGCAAGACCCCAAAGCCGCCGCAGGAGTATTCTCAAGGGTGAACAGTTTTTCTTCTTCGTCAAATATATCAAAAAGGTCTGCAAACCTTTCCTCAAGCATTCCTTCGATGCCGTTTCTCATACCATAAAGCTTGCCAATAATACCATTATTTTTAAGCTCCATCGCACCGCGAATTACACCAGAAAGAGTTGCGTTTATAGCAACTGTGGGCCCGCCGGATTGACCGACAACTGCATTTCCGATAAGTTTTTTCATAATTTGCCTTTCCTGCCAATTTAGGCACAAACATCTTTCATATTATATGATAACATTTTTTCTCGTTTCTGTCAATGTACAGGCAAAGATTTTATTTATTTGCATAAATTTAGTATGAAAAGAGGTGATTTTTTTGCTGACATTTTTGTTATCTGCAACATTTAAGGCGGCTTTTATGATACTTGGCATAGCCACTCCGCAAAATTTTCCCCCGCCGCTGCCCGAAGAAGAGGAGCATTTGTATTTTTTGAAACACAAAAATGAGGGTGATGAGCGTGCAAGAGAAAAGCTAATCTTGCATAATCTAAGACTTGTGGCACACATTGTTAGGAAATACTATTCAACAAGTAAATGCGGTGAGGATCTGATTTCGGTTGGAACTATCGGTCTTGTTAAGGCTGTGGATTCATTCAATCCTGAGAACGGTGCAAGATTCGCTACATATGGTGCAAAATGTATTCAAAATGAGATACTTATGTATTTCAGGGCGCAGAAAAAGCTTGCGGGCGAGGTTTCGATAAATGAAACTATAGATATAGATAAGGAAGGAAATCCGCTGACATATATTGATGTTCTCGGAAGTGAGGAGAGCATTTCAGAGGAGGTTGATAGGGAGCTGTGCTCTGCCAGGGCGCTCAGATATGTGGAAAATCTGCTGACGGCAAGAGAGAGAAATATCATAATTATGCGATACGGACTTTTTGGTACAGAGCCTTTGCCTCAAAGAGAGGTTGCGGAAAAGCTTGGAATATCTCGTTCATATGTTAGCCGAATAGAAAAAAGTGCACTTCAAAAGCTGAGAGAGGCTCTTGGCGAATAATTTGTTTTTGTTTTGCAGGAAAAGGTCGAATATTATTTGTAAATGTCGGGAAAATGATGACATATTTCGATGTTGTTTGATGTTTACATAAAAAGAAAATAATGTAAATTAAGGAATAATTAGTAAAGCTTTTTGGCTTAAGTTTTCTAATTGGCGGATATTTTTGGTGGTTTTATAAAAAAAACTGAAAAATTTTTTCAACAAATTTGCTCAAAACTATTGCATTTTCATAAAAAACATACTATAATAATAGCAAGGTGGTGCAAAATGGTGAAAAAAGCACTGAAATGTCGAAAAAGAACACCTAAAAACCACAGAGGCGAAGCTTAAAGAAAGGGAGGTGCGGATGTGATACTTTGCGGCGAATTTAAACATGCGCTTGATGCCAAGAACAGACTTTTTATTCCATCAAAGCATAGAGATGAGTTTGGCGAAAATGTTATGATAGTCCGTGACTCCGAAAATAAGTGTCTGCTTGTATATTCAATTGAAGAATGGGATAAATACTGTGCGGCGGCTCTCGATAAGGTTCCGATAACTCGAAGAAATGCTGTTAACCGTTATCTTTACCGCACTGCACTTAAATGCGGCTTTGATTCTCAGGGACGTGTGCTCCTGACCACAGATCTTTGTGACCATGCCGGCCTCACAAAGGGAACTGCGGTTATTGTTGGATGCGGTGACTATGCCGAGATATGGAATGAGGAGAATTATCAGGCTAAGATAGATGAAGAAGATCCGGAGGAGATTCTCAGCCTTCTTCGTCAGTATGATGTGTGAAGAATATGGAAAAAGAGCCCATAGTTTTTAGCCATAGATCAGTGCTTCTTGATGAATGCATTGAGGGACTTAATATAAAAAAGAACGGCGTTTATATTGACGGCACTGCCGGTGGAGGCGGACATTCCTTTCATATAGCCTCTGCGCTTGGCGATGATGGCAGACTTGTTGCGATCGATCAGGATGCTGCGGCGATAGAAGCTGCAGGAAGACGACTCGGTTGCTTTGGCGATAAGGTTACTCTTGTGAGAAACAATTTTTCAGAGATCGACTCTGTTTGCGAGGAGCTTGGCATTGAGAAGATCGATGGAGTTTTGATGGATCTTGGCGTTTCTTCATATCAGCTTGACACGGCAGACAGAGGCTTTTCCTATAATGCCGATGCAAAACTTGATATGCGAATGGATGATAGAAATCCTCTTGACGCTTTTGCTGTGGTGAATGAATATTCGGAAGAGAAGCTCAGAGAGATTATTTATAGCTATGGAGAGGAAAGGTTTGGCGGAAAAATTGCCGCAGAAATTGTTAAGGCAAGAGATGAGAAACCAATTGAAATGACCAGCGAGCTTGTTGATATAGTTAAGCGGGCGATGCCCCAGGCGGCAAAGCAGGGCGGTCATCACCCGGCAAAGCGAACCTTTCAGGCAATAAGAATAGAAGTTAACAGCGAGCTTGGAGTTATAATACCTGCAATAGAAGGAGCCGTTAAGCGCCTTAATCCCGGGGGAAGAATTGCGATAATAACATTTCATTCCCTTGAAGATAGAATGGTTAAACAAGCTTTTACTTCTCTTGCGACAGGATGTACCTGCCCAAGAAACTTTCCGGTTTGTGTATGCGGAAATAAACCGAAACTGAAAATAGTAACAAAAAAGCCTATCCTTCCATCAGAGAAGGAGCTTGAAGAGAATCCGCGTTCGAGAAGCGCAAAGCTGAGGATTGCGGAAAAAATATAAAAAATAATGGAGGATTAACCATGTATCAGTACGGCACTGCAAACGATTATCAGAATAATCAGGATAGTACATTCCTGTATCTCAACAGAAAATTTGCAGGCCGCGGTCTTGCTCACCAGGCAAGAACCTCTGCCGATAGTTATGGCAGTGAGGTGATGTATGGCTATAGAGGTGCCTCCTCTGCACCGCTGACTCTCGGTGAATTTGAGCGAAATTACAGACAGCGCTCCGGTTATGCTCCTGTAACCAAGATAACAGCGCCACAGGCCGTTAATAAAAATATTCGTCCGGAAGCTGCTGTGAAAAAATCGGTTAGAACAACTGCAGAAAGACCTGTAAGCGTTGAGAGACATTCTCAGACAAGATCTGCCGTATCGACTTCTGCCAAAAGCACAGTTTCAAATCCTGCACAAGCTAATAATAACCGTACTCGTTCAGTACAGCAGAACAAGGTGACTGCCGCAAGATATCCCACCGGTATTTCTGCCCGAAGAGCCGTTAAGAACGAAAAAAGCGGCAAGATAGATGAGTTCATGGGAAAATTCAGAAGCGGTATAGGCAGTCTGCCTATGGGAGCTATGCTTACTGTTCTTGTTTGTGCGGTGTCGCTGATGTTTATTGTTGGAAGCTCGGTGCTTCTTAGCGATGCTTCTGATGACTATGTTGAGATGCAGAATGAGATATCTGCTCTTGCAAAGCAGGAGGATGAGCTTCTTATCGCTCTTGAGGTCAAAAATGATCTGAGAACCATCGAAAGCATTGCGGTTGGCAAGCTTGGAATGGTTAAGAAGGATCTTGTTACAAGACAGTATATAAAGCTTAGCGATGAGGACATTATTGAATGTTATGAAGAG
The DNA here is from genome assembly GCA_045605745.1 of Eubacteriales bacterium. Taxonomy (GTDB): domain Bacteria; phylum Bacillota; class Clostridia; order Oscillospirales; family CAG-272; genus SIG710. The sequence goes on along the minus strand of JAZUQN010000108.1, from coordinate 16,493 downwards.
GACAACAAAAATGTTGGACTTTCAACTCTCCTCACAGCAATAGGCGGAAATTAAAAGTTGATATTTGTGAATATACGCGTCCGCCCGCATATTTCGGGCGGACGCGCAATAGGATATACAGAAAGGTAGTAAATGCATAATCATATTCTTTGTCTCGGAGTTAGCAATTCTTTTGAGGGGGACACTTTTGAACAAATAAAGATGTTCAGAGATGCCGGTTTTGAAGGCTTTTTCACCGAATGGAAAAAAGGCAGTGATATTTCGAGTATAAAAAAATATGCCGATGATATCGGTATGTTATATCAATCCTTGCACGCTCCGTTTGGTAAGGCGGCAGATATTTGGAGAAGCGGTGAGGAGGCGGTAGAAGCCGTGGATGAGCTTATTTCCTGCCTTGAATGCTGTTCTCAAAACGAAATCGAAATTATGGTTGCTCACGCTTTTATTGGCTTTGACAAGCATGATCCAACTCCGGAGGGAATAGAGAATTTTTCAAGAGTTGTAGAAGCGGCTGAAAAGCTTGGTGTTACTATAGCCCTGGAAAATACTGAGGGCGAGGAATATCTGGCGGCCCTTATGGATGTTTTCTCGGGCAGCTCGGCGGTTGGTTTTTGCTTTGACAGCGGTCATGAGCTTTGCTACAATTTTGGCAAGGATATGCTGTCGCTCTATGGCGAAAGACTTGTTGCCACTCACATAAATGACAATCTTGGCATCAGCGATTTTTACGGAAACATCACCTGGACAGATGATCTCCACCTTCTTCCATATGATGGAATTGCAGACTTTGATGGAATAGCGACTCGCATTCTTAAATATAATTATAGAGGTCCGCTGACCTTTGAGCTGCTAAGGCAAAGCAAGCCGGATAGACATGATAACGATAAATATAAAAAAATGACAATAGAGGAGTATATTGCTAAGGCTTATGCAAGAGCTTGCAGATTTGCAAGCTCACTTGACAGAGCGGCAAAGGAAAATAATATTTTATAATAAAATTCTGAAAGGGGGAGCCTCAATGCAACAGAAATCAGTGAGTACAGGTCTACACAAACGTTCTTACCTGATTCTCGGGCTGATTGCGCTTGCATTTATTTACCTGGCCTTTCAGATTTTTATTCTTCAAACAAAAAATTATGAGCGATATCAAAAAGAAGTAATTTCGCAGATGACCACCGAGTCTGTCATACCCGCCAACAGGGGAGATATATATGATACAAACGGTGTACTGCTTGCTACTGATATAACAGTATACCGTGTTTTTATTTCTCCAAAGGATATACAGCACTCAATTTCAGGAACAAAAAATGCCGATGGCGAATATATAAAGAATCCAAGACCGGGGCTTGACACGCTTATTGCAGAAAACCTATCTTCCATCCTTGGTGCCGACAGCGAGGCAATAATGGCAAAAACTCAAAAGGTCAACAGACTCGATGAGACTATTGCAAAAAATGTTGAAAATGAGCAGGCTCAGCTTGTCAGAAAATTTATTGCAGAGCATGATCTTCATTCAGAGGTACATCTTGAGGCAACCGCCAAAAGGTATTATTGCTATGACAGCCTGGCGTCAAGCGTGCTTGGATTTACCGGGGCAGAAAACACAGGTCTTTACGGCCTTGAATATCAATATAATGATAAGCTTTCGGGAACCAACGGCATTTATATAACAGCTCGAGATTCTTATGGAAATGAGATGCCAACCGAATATGAAAGCTATATCGAGGCTGAGGATGGCTATAACATAACAACAACCATAGATATGTTCATCCAATATGAGCTTGAAAATCAGCTTCGTGCAACCCTTGCCGATAATGGTGCATCCGAGAGGGTGTGTGGTATCGTGATGAATGTTAAAACCGGTGAAATACTTGCGATGTCAACTATTCCCGATTTTAATTGCAATGATCCTTGGTCCCTTGATGAATATTTTTTAGATCAGCTATCTTCTCTTAAGCTCAGCGAAGACAGTGAGGAATATAAGGCTGAAAAAATAAAGCTTCAACAGCTTTCCTGGTCCAATAAGGCCATAAACAGCACATATATGCCCGGCTCTACCTTTAAGGTTATAACAACGGCTATGTGCCTTGAAGAAAAGGTTGTTGGAGTTAATGACAGCTTTGTTTGCACCGGCGCATATTTTGTTCCGGGCTACAGCAAGCCGATTCATTGCCACAAGGTGAAGGGACATGGCAGAGTAACCTTTACCGAGGGACTTCAGCAGTCCTGCAATCCTGTTCTTATGTCTATTGCTTTGAAGCTTGGTTCGGGTAAATTCTATGATTATTTCAGTGCCTTTGGGCTTATGGAAAAAACGGGCATTGACCTTCCCGGTGAGGGTAATTCGATTTTCCATAAAATCGAGAATTTCAATCAGGTTGAGCTTGCAACCGCTTCATTTGGACAGAACTTCACTGTGACTCCAATTCAGCAAATAAGAGCGATTTCCGCTGTTGCAAACGGAGGTTATCTTGTGACACCTCATCTTGTAAAAGAGATGAAAGATTCAGAGGGAAATGTTATTTTTTCTTATGAAGGAAGCGAAAATTTAAGACAGGTTGTAAGCACAGAGGTGTGCAATACGATCACAGGAATACTTGAAGAGGGTGTATCGGGTGACGGCGGTGCAAAAAATGCCTATGTTGCCGGCTATAGAATTGCCGCAAAGACCGGTACAACCGAAAAGAAGGATAAAAAGCTTCCTGACGGCAGCACTCCATTCAGAGTTGGTTCTTGTGTTGCATATGCGCCTGCCGATGACCCTCAAGTTGCGGTTCTTATAATGGTTGACGAACCAAATAAAGGCTCTGTTTACGGAAGTATAGTTGCTGCACCTTATGTTGCAAATGTTATGAGATCAATTCTGCCCTATATGGGTATCGAGGCTGTATATACCGAAAAAGAGCTTGAAAATCTGACAAAGACTTTGCCAAACTATGTTGGCTGGAGTACAAAGGATGCAGAGACCAGCATGGGTTATCTTGGAATTGATTATGAAGTTGTTGGTGAGGGCGAAAAGATAGTTAAAATGGCCCCCTTGGGCGGAAGCGGAGTTCGCAAGGATGGCAAAGTATATCTATATGCCGGAGAGCTTGAGCCAAGTGATAATGTAACGGTCCCTGATGTTATGGGGCAGTCTGCGACCTTAGCCAATATGATGATTATCAACAGTCATTTGAACATCAATATCACCGGAACAACAAACTATGAGACAGGTGCAGGCGCAGTAGTTGTTTCTCAATCTCCCACCGCCGGTGAAATCGTGCCAAAGGGAACTCTTGTAACTGTTGATTTCCGTTATCTTGATGGAACAGATTAATATTTTTGATAATTAAAAAAATGGAATAATGATGGTTTTTGGGTGAAAATTAACCGCAAAAAGCATCCGATTAGACGGAAGTGAAATGAAGAACATCAAAACAGTCTAATTTGGGGGCGAAAATATTTGAAATTCATCGAACTAATTGCGGATATAAACATCGAATGCGTTGGTGGTGATCCTCGGTCTAACGAGCGTTTAAATAAGCTTGAAATAACAGATATTACATCTGATTCGAGAGATGTTGTCGTCGGTTCGCTGTTTGTTTGCCTTAAAGGAAGGACAGATGACGGACACCGATATATAAGAAATGCAATTGAACGAGGTGCTTCTGCCATTTTAACAGAATGTGGCAGTGAATATGACAGTTCACTTTTTGCTTCTCCCGGTGCGCCGCTTCTTATGCAAACAGGAAACACAAGGTCTGCACTTGCCTATCTTTTTGACGCATGGTACGGCTATCCTTCAAAGAAAGTGAAATTGATTGCAGTAACAGGAACAAACGGGAAGACCAGCGTTACATTTATGCTTAGGTCTATATTTAGTGCAGCCCTTATCAAAACCGGACTTATTGGCACGGTTGTTTGCTATTCGGGTGAGAAAAGATTGACTATCAGATCGGATAATGAAAAAGCCAATATGACTACCCCCGACCCGAAAGAATTATATAAAATACTTTCGGTTATGGCAGAGGACGGTGTTGAGATAGTGCTTCTCGAGGCTACCTCTCATGCCCTTGCACTCGATAAGCTTGCGCCTCTTAGCTTTGAAGCGGCAGTTTTTACAAATCTAACGCCTGATCATCTTGATTTTCATGGCACAATGGAAGGATATCTTTCAGCCAAGAAAAAGCTGTTTTCTATGACGAGGGCAGCTATTATAAACGGTGACGATGCCTATGCTACCGATATTGCAAAGGCTGCAGAGCTTGGCGGCTGTAAAAATATCAGAATTTGCACTGCAGATGATGTTAGAAGAGCTGACTATTCTGCGGCAAATATAATGGATCACGGAACAGACGGTATAGAATACATACTAAGCTCTGTTTGCTCGGTATTTAAAATCAAAAGCCCTATTCCCGGCAGATTCACGGTTATAAATACTCTTGAGGCTGCTGCCTGTGCGCTTGAAATGGGAATGGAACTGCGTATAGTTCAGGATGCCCTGAGACACATGGGCGGAATAGACGGTAGATTTGAGCGAGTTAAGCTCTGTCAAGGTGCGGATTTTTCTGTTTTTATAGATTATGCGCACACCCCGGATGCACTGGAAAATCTTTTGAAAACTGCACGCTCCTTTAGGAAAAACGGCCAGCGTATTGTGTTGCTTTTCGGATGCGGCGGAGACAGAGATAAAAGCAAACGGGCCGTTATGGGCAAGATAGCCTCCACCCTTGCGGATTTTGTTGTAGTAACCTCTGATAACAGCAGAAGTGAGGAACCCTCAGATATTATATCCGACATTATGGTCGGATTCGATTTTACGCGCACGCACGCAATTATGATAGTGGATAGGGCAGAGGCTATAGACTATGTTATAAAGAATGCGCTGAAAAATGATATTATATTGCTTGCGGGCAAGGGGCATGAAGAATATGAGATTGACAAAGAGGGAAAACACCCATTTAGTGAGAAAGCACTTATAAAAGAAGCCGCAATAAAATACTATTATTACCGCTAAGCTGAAAGGAAACGAAAATGAAAATAAATTTTGCCGACAAAAAAATCACAATAAAAGAACTATGCGATATGTGCGGCGGAAGTCTCATCAGATGCGGCATAGATGAAAACAGTCTCCTTTCCGGTATATGCACTGATTCTCGCCAGGCAGATGCTGAAACCCTCTTTATCGCCATAAAGGGTGAGGTTGTGGACGGTCACGATTATATTGCACAAACAGCAGAAAAAGGATTTCCTTTTGCACTTGCCTCCCGCATTCCCGACATGAAGGGAGCAGATAAATATGGGATTATTCTTGTGGACGACACAGTATCCGCCCTTGGCAGAATGGCGCAGGCTTATAGATCGAGAATACCTGTGAGGACTATCGGGATTACAGGCAGTGTTGGTAAAACTACAACAAAGGAATTTGTTTCGTCGGTTGTCTCAGAACATTGCAAATTATTTAAGACCGAGGGGAATTATAACAGCGTGATAGGTCTTCCTGCTTCGGTTTTGGGTATGCCGGAGGATGTGGAGGCGGCTGTTCTTGAAATGGGTATGAGCGGTTTTGGCGAAATATCCACTATGTCGAGGATAGCAATGCCAGATATTGCCATTGTTACAACAATTGGAACCTCTCATATGGAGATGCTCGGCTCAAGAGAGAATATCTGCCGTGCTAAAATGGAGATAATTGATGGTCTTTCTGAAAACGGCATTCTGATTTTAAACGGTGACGAGCCTTTGCTCCTTGGGGCAGATAAAAGAAATCGCAAAACTGTTTATGTTGGCATAGAAAACAGAAATGCCGACGTTCGCGCTCTGAACATCAGAATGGGTATAAGCAATACCCTATTCGATCTGCTTTGGAATGGAAGGATATATTCAAACATTGAGCTGCCGGTTATGGGTCAACACAATGTTTATGCGGCTCTTTTTGCCTTTGCGGTGGGAAAAGAGCTTGGTATGGATGTTGAAACAATACGCCGAGGACTTATGAATTATCACAGCATTGGCATGAGACAGAATATTTATGAGCTTTCTTCGCTTACGCTCATAGAGGATTGCTATAATGCAAGCCCCGAATCAATGCGTTCAGCCATAGATGTGCTTACCCAACTATCGAAAAGCAAAAACGGTGCAAGGAGAGTTGCTGTGCTTGGAGATATGCTCGAGCTTGGAGAAAACTCTCATCTTCTTCACAGAGATGTTGGTACATATCTTGCCAAAAGCGGATGTGAGGTGCTGTTTACATATGGCGAAAGGGCTAAGAATATAGCTCTTTCAGCAATTGAAAACGGTATGAAGCCTCAGGATGTTTATGTGAATCTAAACAAGGGCACACCCGGAGTGACCGGGGAGATGCTGATTCATGCGCTGAGAGGCGGCGACATTCTGCTTTTTAAGGCAAGCAGATCTATGGAGGCTGAGAAAATAATCGAATATCTGAAAGAAAATATGGATAAATTACCAAAATGAAAGGCCGATATATATGAAGACAGAAATACTAAATATGTTAATCTCCGCCGTTCTTGTTTTTTTCGTTACGGTGCTTTTATCAAAGAAAATAATACCAATTCTAAGAAGTCACAAGGTTGGTCAAAAAATTCTTGATATAGGGCCAAGGTGGCATAAATCTAAAGAGGGTACGCCAACAATGGGAGGAATATGCTTTATTCTTTCTATTTTGCTTGTTATGGCGGCGGTTTTTGTATATTTCGGCATCAAGGGCAAGGCAGGTCAGCTTATACCGCTTGCTTTGACTCTTGGACTTGCAACGATAAACGGCATGATAGGCTTTTTTGATGACTATACAAAGCTTGTTAAAAAGCAAAACGAGGGACTTCTTGCCTATCAAAAATTTTTGCTTCAGCTTGTGGCTGCTGCAATTTATATTTTAGTTCTTGACAAAACAGGACATATTGAAACTAATCTTTATATTCCGTATCTTGATATCGAGTGGGAGCTTGGTGCTTTCTATTATGTTTTTGCACTCATACTTATAACAGGTATAGTCAACAGCGTAAATCTCACAGACGGAATAGACGGTCTTGCAAGCTCTGTTTCTCTTTGTGTAGGATTGTTCTTAGCGGTGATTTCGGTTATGGCAGAAAACATTTCCCTCGGTTATGTTTCTTCTTGTCTTGTCGGCGGCACTCTCGGATTTCTTGTTTATAATTTTTATCCTGCAAGAGTGTTTATGGGTGATACGGGATCCCTTTTCCTTGGAGGTATGATAGTCGGTTCTGCATTTGTTATGAACAATCCCCTGATAGTTCTTGCTTTCGGACTTATGTTTGTTATTGAAACCTTTTCTGTGATGCTCCAAGTCGGTTTTTTCAAGCTGACGAAAAAACGCATCTTCAAAATGGCACCAATACATCACCATTTTGAAAAATGTGGCTGGAGTGAGGTTAAGATTGTAACGGTCTTTTCGATACTAACGATTGCTTTTTGTATATTTGCATTTTTTGGAATTAGATTTTAAATGAATTTTGGAGGTGACGGAATATGAATCGAAACGATGAAGATTGTTTTGTTAAACGCTCCGTCACGAAAAAAGACGATGCCAAGGACGGTTCTGTGGGTGGTAAGCAAAAGGATATTCCTTATGAAACAGGAAAAAATGCTTTGCCGCACATTAAAATAGCTCCCGAAAAGGATAGAATTAAAAATACAAAAAATGGCAGTGAGTTGCCCTCAGAGGTTAAGAGAACATCTGTTCCTGCAAAGAAGGCGGATGAGCAGGGAATAGCTTCCCGTCTTTTGTTCCCTGATATGGGTAAACCTGGTGGCATTGATATGGTTTTTCTTCTTGTGTTTGTATTGCTCCTTGCAATAGGCGCTGTTATGAGCTTTAGCGCAAGCTATGCATATGCTGCAAAAAAATATGGCGACAGCTATTATTTTGTTATTAAACATCTGCAATTTTTGATTATAGGAGCACTTGCCATCGTTATGGTGATGCTTGTCCATCCGGAATATTACAAGATTGGTACATACGGTCTTTCGTGCGTTGCTGTCATTCTTCTTTTGTTAGTTCTGCTTATAGGTTCTGAGCGTGGTGGCGCAAAAAGATGGATAGAAATCCCCGGACTTGGATCTTTTCAGCCCTCAGAGCTTGCAAAAACTTCACTTGTGATGCTTCTCGCCCTGTATTTTTCAAAACATGGTGATAAGGCACAGATGCCCGGATTTAAGAAATCCTTTCTTTACGGTATGCTTTATCCCGGAATGATAATCCTTGTTCTTGGCGGACTTGTTGTTCTTGAAAGACATTTTTCGGGACTCATTATCCTTTGCAGTATAGGCGCTTTCATAATGATTCTTGGCGGCGCAAAAATGAAATTCATATTGCCTATCGGTGTGGTTGCGTTTGCAGCGATCGCTGCAGTTATATTGTTTACAGATTATTCAAGCGCCCGTATCGAGGTTTGGCGTGACCCATGGTCAAATCCAACCGGAAGTGGTTGGCAGACGATCCAGGGTCTCTATGCTATCGCATCCGGAGGCATTGGCGGTGTTGGTCTTGGAAATAGCCGTCAGAAATACGGCTATGTTTCGGAGCCGCAAAACGATTTTATTTTTACTATAGTTTGCGAAGAGCTTGGATTTATTGGAGCTCTTGCGGTTATGATATTGTTCTTCGTTCTTATCTGGCGCGGCTTTGTGATTGCGCGTCATTCGCCAAATGCTTATACCTTTCTCTTGGTTGCTGGCCTTATGATAAAGGTTGCGCTTCAGGTTGGCTTTAACATTGGTGTTGTAACAAATTCTATTCCGAATACGGGAATCTCGCTTCCTTTTTTCAGCTCCGGCGGTACTTCTCTTATTGTCCAGATGGCGGAAATGGGAATGGTGCTTTCGATTTCCCGATATTCACACAATAAAAAATAGTAAAAGGGTTTTTATATGAGAGTTATTATGACGGGCGGTGGCACAGGTGGTCATGTTAATCCGGCAATTGCAATTGCCAATACAATAAAGAGAAATGAGCCGGATTCCGAGATACTTTTTGTTGGAACAGAGCGCGGTATTGAAAACAAGCTGGCCGCCGCTGAGGGTTATCCCATAAGTCATGTTGAGATAAGAGGCTTTCACCGTTCACTTTCACTAAGCAATATAAAGGCTGCATATCTTGCCTTTGCTTCTCCTATTCGCGCTAAAAAAATAGTTAAGGAGTTTAAACCCGATATTGTTATCGGAACAGGTGGGTATGTATGCTGGCCGGTTCTTGTTGCCGCATCAAAAATGGGCATTCCAACGGCAGTTCACGAATCTAATGCTTATCCGGGTGTTGCGGTGCGAAAGCTTCAAGGTTATGTTGATAGGATATGGCTGAATTTTGAGGAGAGCGCAAAGCATCTTTCGGCAAAAGAAAAGATTGTGCACGTTGGCAATCCTCTGCGCACCTCTTTTGGCAGCATTAGCCCCGAAAAAGCAAGAAAAGAGCTTGGAATTGAGGGAAAATATGATTGCTATATTCTTTCGTATGGCGGAAGCATGGGTGCTGAAAAGGTTAACGATGCTTGCCTTGAGCTGATGAAAGAGCTTTCTGCAAATAATAATAAAATTCTTCATCAACACGCAACCGGCTCTATAGAATGGGAGGCTGCAAAGGCAAAATTCCGAGAACTCCGGCTTGAAGGCAAGGAAAATTTGATACTCTCTGAATATATCTACGATATGCCTATGCGCATGGCAGCGGCAGATATCGTTATTTCAAGAGCAGGAGCTATGACGGTTTCAGAGCTTGCGATGATGAAAAAGACAAGCATTATGATACCGTCTCCAAACGTAACAAACAATCATCAATATAAAAACGCAAAGGTTATTGCCGACATGGGCGGAACAGTGCTTCTTGAGGAAAAGGAGCTTTATGGGGGCAGACTTTTTAGAGAGACTTCAAAACTAATTTCGGATAGAACTTTGAGAGAAAAAATGGGAGAGGCTATATCACATTTCGCAGATCTTGATGCCAATAAAATTATCTATGATGAAATAAAAAAGCTTGTGAAAAGAGAGGTGAAGGGGGATAAATGACCGAATACAAAAGTGATATAAGGGCGAATGTCAGCATAAAGCGAAGACGAAAGCCATATTATTATCGCCCTTCCCATTCTCCGCCGAAATCACACGGTGGACAGGCCCTTCACGGAAAGCAAGCTGCAATTTTGGTTCTTTCTCTTGTGCTTATAGCGGCAGTGTTGATCGGTGTTGTTCTTGTTGGCTTTTTTACCTCGTATTTTGACGTTAAAAGCATTGAAATAAGCGGTCTTTCTGAAAATAGCAGAGAGGAGGTAATTGCTTTTTCGGGAATAGAGGTTGGCAAAAAGCTATACAGCATAAATGCAAAAGAAGCTGAGCAGAAGATTCTTGATGCATTCCCGAAAATATCCGGAGTTGAGATAAAAAAACAACTCCCCGATTCTGTCAGCATTTCTCTTACATACGATGTGCCCAAATATTTTATAAAGGTTACGGGAGAATATTTCACCCTTTCTGAGGGGCTTAGAGTTCTAACCAGAGGAGGCAGCAAAAAAGAGCTTGAGGCAGAGGGCCTCATATATCTTGAGCTTCCTAATATAAGCCGTGCCGTAACGGGAGAAGAGCTTGGCTTTTTCTCGGGAGCCGAAGCCTTTATCAAACCGTTTCTTGACGATTTTTCATCTTCGGAGCTTTCAGCAGAGATCGACAGAATTTATATTAAAAATAAGTTCGATATCTCGCTTGTGAGTGTTGGAAAATATCGAATTGAAATGGGAGATGTAAAGGATCAAGTCCTAAAGATGAAAATGGCCGAAAAGATGCTTGATGTGGGTGGCTACAGAGACCTTGAGGGTGTTGTTTTAAATGTTTCGGATGTAACCGAAAGCAGTGCAATTGTCAGTAAAACGCTAAAAATTGAATAAAATTCATGATTTAGCACAAAAAAACAGCTGAAAATCATTAAAATTTCAAAAAAACTATTGCAAAATCAGCAAAAATCCTTTATTATATAATATAGGGTATTTATAATTTGAAAGGAATTTGCCCGCAGACGCTTAAATTAAAATTCGTAATATAAATTTGGAGGACAAAAAAATGACATTCGAACATGATGAAACCTACGACAGCGGTGTGTGTATAAAGGTCATCGGTGTTGGTGGCGGCGGAAATAATGCTGTTAACAGAATGATATCCGCTAATATCCGTGGCGTTGAGTTTATCGCTATTAATACAGATCGCCAGGTGCTTAAAAATTCCAGCGCACCAAACCAGATAGTTATCGGTGAAAAGATAACAAAGGGTCACGGTGCAGGCGCAAATCCTGAGATCGGTGCAAGAGCTGCAGAAGAGAATCTTGATGATATCAAGGGTGCTCTTCAGGGCGCTGACATGGTGTTTATCACAACCGGTATGGGCGGCGGAACAGGAACTGGTGCTGCTCCCATAGTTGCAAGAGCGGCAAGAGAAATGGATATTCTCACCGTTGGTATCGTAACAAAGCCTTTCGCTTTTGAGGGCAAGAAGAGAATGGAAGCTGCTGAAGTTGGTATTGCAAATCTCAGCGAATTTGTTGATGCTCTTGTTGTTATCCCCAATGAGAGATTAAAGCAGGTTTCCGACACAAGAATAACTCTCTTTAATGCATTTGAGATCGCAGACGATGTTCTTCGCCGCGGTGTTCAGAGCATTTCCGAGCTTATTAATGTTCCCGGCTTTATCAACCTTGATTTTGCAGACGTTACATCCATAATGTCGAATGCAGGCTATGCTCATATGGGTGTTGGCGCTGCCAGCGGCAAGGATAAGGCAGAGCTGGCGGCAAAGGCTGCTATTTCCAGTCCTCTGCTTGAAACCTCTATCCAGGGCGCAAAGGGAATCCTTATCAGCATCACAGCATCTCCCGATGTTGGACTTGAAGATGTTGATCTTGCCTCCTCTATGATCTCAAATGAGGCTAATCCCGATGCAACAGTTATCTGGGGTGTTGCTTTTGACGAGGAGCTTGAGGACGAAATGAAGATAACTATTATCGCAACAGGCTTTGAAAAGAAGGATGGCGATGAAGAAAAGCGTGTTGTTAAGCCTTTTGTAAAGCCCGATGATGTTAAGCGTCCTGTGGCTGAAAAGGCAGAGGCGCCTAAGGCTGAGAAAGCTGAGGAGCCAGCTGATGTTAAGGTTGCAGCTCCTTTGGCAAATGAAGCTGCTACAGATTTCGCACCTGTTTCAGATGTGCAGAACTTAAATGATTATGCTTCGGATATGGGTGGGGAAACACCTGTTTCAGAGGATGATTTTGACGAGATAATGAATATTCTTCGCCGCGGACGCCGCCGCGATGAATTTAGAGGCAGAAGATAATAGCCTTACATAAGCAAGCCGGCCGCCGAAAAAAACGGCAGCCGGCTTGGCTTTTATAATTGGAGCTGACATGAACTTTATTATGCTTGGTGCACTGGTTAATTGCGGTGCAATTATGGTTGGAAGTCTTATTGGTATGCTGTTTAAGAAAGGTATACCGGAAAGAATTTCCGACACTGTTATGAAGGGGATGGGGCTGTGTGTGCTTTGGATAGGTATAACCGGTGCTATCAAAGGACAAAATCCCCTTGTTATGATATTCTCCTTGCTTTTCGGTGCTGTTATCGGAGAGCTTATTGATCTTGATAAGCTTGTGGGGAGGCTTGGAAGCTTTATTGAGAAAAAGGTTGGAACAAGCCATGGAAATGTGACGCAAGGCTTTGTCACGGCAACGCTCTTGTTCTGCGTTGGCGCAATGTCTGTTCTTGGCCCGCTTGAAAGCGGTCTCAATAACAATCACACAACTCAGTATACAAAATCGGTGCTTGACTTTGTAAGCTCGATAATCTATTCATCCTCCCTTGGTATAGGCGTTATATTTTCTGCCGGGGCGGTGCTCCTTTTTCAGGGGGGAATAACCCTTCTTGCAGGGTGGATAGCCCCCATACTTACAGATTCGGTGGTTACAGAGATGACTGCCGTGGGTTCGCTTCTTATAATAGGGCTTGCCCTTAACATACTTGGTATAACAAAGCTTAAAATTATGAATTATCTGCCTGCAGTGTTTCTTTCGATATTATTTTGCAGGCTTTATGATATATTAGTAGCTATAATATGAGGTGTAAAAATGAGTAAATTATATCCTATCAAGATTTCATATGTCGCAAAGAGCCGTATTTGGGGCGGCGACAATCTTAAAAAGCTTTTTGGAAAGGAAAATGGGGCTGAAAACATCGGCGAGACATGGGAACTGACGGTCAGAGACGATGAGATGAGCAAAATACTTGAGGGCGAATATGCCGGCCTTAGCCTCGGAGAGTATATCGAAAAGGACAAGAGCGTGCTTGGCTTAAAATATGATGGCGGTCGTTTTCCACTGCTAATAAAATTCATCGATGCGTGGGATAAGCTATCTGTTCAGGTTCATCCTGACGATGATTATGCCGCTGCCAATGAAAATGATCCCGGCAAAACCGAAATGTGGTATATTCTTGATGCAAAGCCGGGGTCAAAGATCGTTTACGGTCTTGCAGAGGGGATCGGAAAGGATGAATTTGCAAAGGCTGTTAAGGAGGGCAGGATAGATTCTGCTATGGGTTATTGCGATGTTCATGTGGGTGAGACATATTTTATACCCTCGGGACTTCTTCATGCAATAGGAGAAGGTATTATAATTGCAGAGATACAGCAAAATTCAGACCTTACATACCGTGTTTATGACTATGACAGAAGAGACTCCCGGGGAAATCTGAGAGAGCTTCATGTTGAAAAATCTCTGGATGTTGTGCGTCCCTTTAGTGAGGATGAAATAAATTCAATAAGATTTGAGGCAAGGGATGAGCTTGATGATGAAAATACGCTGGCCCATTGCCGCTATTTCCGAGTTAAGCATTTGAAGCTTTCGGGCAAAACAATGCTGAATCGTGGCAAGGACAGCTTTGCTTCTTTGCTGTGCATTTCAGGTAAGGGCAGTATTAATTTTGATGGCAAGACATATGACATTTGCAGTGGAGATAGCTATTTTATCCCTGCAGAAATGGGAGACTTCTTTGTTTGCGGCGATGTGGAAATCATAATTTCAACACTGTGATTTTTTGAAAGGTAAAACATGGAAGATAAAAAAGAATATTGGCGGCAAATGAGCCAAAAGATGGGAAGCTTTATTTTAAAAATTCCTTCATATATGATGAGTTTTTTTAGGCTTGTGTGGAAATGGAAATGGCAAATAATAACCATTGCCCTTATGCTTATTTTACCATTGCCTTCATACATAATGATGGAAGAGTTTGTATATGGAACCGAGCCTCAGAACAGCGAGACTATATATAGATTCAATTTGCTGTTTTCTTATATAATCGAGGCGGTTATATTTCTTGTAACGTTGTCTCCAAGATGGGCGGCTGCCTTGACAGTGCTTTTTAGTGGGCTTATTGGCATTGCCGAATATGCTGTTATGTGCTTCAGATCACTGCCAATAATGCCTTGGGATCTTCTTTCCTTTGGCACTGCGATGTCTGTTGTGGGAGATTACAAATTTGTGTTTACAAAAAAAGTAGTCTATCTTATAGTGGGCTTTGTTTTGCTGTTTGTTTCAGCAATAGTGCTTTGCCGTGCAAAAATCAAGATAAAGCTGTCACTGAAAGGCAAAATTCTCATTAGAGTACTATGCGTTTTTCTTTGCGTTCCTATGCTGACCGGATATGCAAGCGTTGCGCAAAACGAGGATTTTCAAGACGAGGCGAGATATTATCCCTATCTTTTTACGCCAACTGCTGTTTATAAATACAACGGCTTCTATTTCAGCTTTATTTCACTTCTGAAATATATGGATGTTGAGGAGCCTAAGGGCTATGATCCTTTCCATCTTGAAAAGGTGGCGGAAGGGATAGATGAAAATAGCTCCGGCACCAACTCTGAGACTGATGTGAAAAATCCCAATGTGATAGTTATTATGAATGAGTCGCTTTCCGATCTTTCTGTGCTTGGAGATTTCGGATATGAAAAGGATTGCTTCCCATTTATTGATTCTCTTTCGGAGAACACGATTAAGGGGCAGGCATATGTTTCTGTTAAAGGCGGTAACACGCCAAACTCTGAGTGGGAATTTCTAACCGGAAACACCATGGCGTTTTTGCCATCGGGAAGTATTCCATATCAGCAATATCTAAGAACAGAAACAGAAAACTTTATGAGTACCCTGAAGGATAAGGGATATATTACATACGGAATTCATCCATACGGTGCAAGCGGTTGGAAGAGAGATACGGTTTATCCAATGCTTGGAATGGATAACACTTTGTTTCGCTCTGAATTCAGCAGCAAGGACAAAATCAGGGGTTACATCTCGGATGAGGCAGTGTATGACAAGATAATACGGCTTTACCACGATAATTTAACAAATGACGATCCTTTGGCATTTTTCTGTGTGACGATGCAAAATCATGGCGGATATATGAATTTCCGTGAGTATCCTCAGTTTGAGTTTCTCGAAGAAGAAATTGAAAATATGCCCCAAAGACTTGCAAACAAAACCGCAATTTCCGGATATATGTCTCTTATGGAAATATCAGATGCCGCTTTTGGTGAGCTGGTTGAATTTTTCTCAAAAGAAAAGGAGCCGACCATCATTCTGATGTATGGCGACCATCAGCCAAACAGCTCGATAACAAGACCTATTCTTGATCTTCTTGGTCTTGAAGAGGAGAGCAACGATTGGGATGAAAGAAGCAATCAGTTTCTTGTTCCCTTTGTTCTTTGGGCAAATTATGATATTGAAGAGCAGGAGGGAATTGTCACAAGTCTTAACTATCTGAATATTCTTCTATCGGAGAATGCAGGCTTTGAGCTTTCAGGCTATCAGACATTTAGAAAGAAATTGCAGGAAAAATATCCTGTTCTAACGGCAAATTTCTGCATAAATGATCGTGGAGAATTGCTTTCTTGGGATGAGCTTGATATGGATGCTGACAAAGATTTGATGCTTTATAAACAGTTTCAATATAACCACAGCTTTGATACGGATAATACATTAAAGGACTTTTTTGATTGATGGTGCAAAGGCTGAGCAAGCGCTCAGCCTTTTTTTATGCAGTTAACAGTAGTTTATCGGGGAGCTGCAGCTTTACAAACAAGAGCACACTGCGAAGATTTTATCGGGCTATCGATCACCACATCCGAAAGCAGTGTGCGTTTCACTGAAGCCTTATTGCGCCGGTGCTTTTTGGCGCAATAAGGAGAGGTAGAGTGATGTACAGCTCCCTTAGAAAATGCAGCGTTGCATTTTCGCAGGAGCGTTGGTAGCGCTAAGGAAGGGAGTCCTTAAAGGAAAACGCCGTTTTCCTCTAAGTGACCTTTACTTCCTTTGGGGCATGCCAAAGGAAGTGCCATGCGGCATGAGCAAAAAAAGAAGAAACAGCTGCCTATCTGATAAATCGGACAGTTATTTCTTTAACACTGTGTATGAAACACTTTATAATTCTTATAATCTTAATTTGTTAATTTATATA
>JAZUQN010000107.1:0-4639 GCA_045605745.1 Eubacteriales bacterium | reverse complement strand
ATCATTTCTTCTTTTTTGCTCATGCCGCATGGCACTTCCTTTGGCATGCCCCAAAAGGTCAGCGAGCAAGCTCGCTGCGAGTTTGCCTCGGCGGCTAAACACCGCCGTTTGCAAGCAAACCGTCAAGACTCGCCGCAAAAGACACTTAGAGGAAAACAGCGTTTTCCTCTAAGGACTCCTTTCCTTATGTAGCCAACGCTCCTTAGAAAATGCAATGCTGCATTTTCTAAGGGAGCTGTGCATCACTCTGCTCCTCCTTTTTGCGCCAAAAAGCACCGGCGCAAAAAGGGTGTGATAAACCGCACACTGCTTTCGTCTGTGGTTGGATACTCTATAGTGAAAACTTCGCAGTGTGCTCTCATATGTCTCCCCGATAAATCAAAATTTATCTTCTTAATCAAACAGGCTGATTCAAACCGAATCAGCCTGTCTTCATTATTTAACAAATTCGTTATAGATAGCCTTTAGAGCGGCTTCAAGCTCTTTTTCGTCAACACCTATGATAACATTGAGCTCACTTGAACCTTGGTCTATCATTCGGATATTTACATTGGCTGAAGAAACAGAGCTGACTATTCTCGCTGCAGTTCCTTTTGACTTAACCATTCCGCGACCAACAACCGCAAGGAGGGCAAGTCCGTCGTCAACATTTATAGTATCGGGTTTAACGGTTCTTGTGAGAGAGGCAAGAATCTTTTCTTGCTTACCCTCGATAGCAGAGCTTTGAACAATGACACACATCGTATCAATGCCTGACGGCAGGTGTTCAAAAGAAACCTCATTGTCCTCAAAAACTTCAAGAACCTTGCGGCCAAAACCGACTTCGGAGTTCATCATATCCTTTTCAATTGTAATAACGGTAAATCCGCGTTTTCCTGCAATGCCGGTGATGACCTTTTTAGCATCATAATCCTTAGCACACGGAACTATCATCGTTCCTCTATCCTCAGGGGCATTTGTGTTTTTTATGTTTATCGGAATACCTGCAATTCTAACAGGGAATATCGCATCCTCGTGAAGAACGGTTGCGCCCATATATGAAAGCTCACGAAGCTCACGATATGTGATAGTCTCGATAGAGCATGGGTTATTGATAATTCTTGGGTCTGCCATCATAAAGCCGGAAACATCTGTCCAGTTTTCATAAAGGTCTGCACAAGCGGCACGGGCAACGATAGAGCCTGTTATATCAGAGCCGCCTCTTGAAAAGGTCTTAATGGTTCCGTTGGGCATAACTCCGTAAAAACCGGGAATAACAGCGTGTTCATGTTTCTTAAGCTCTTCAGAAAGAAGCGCATTTGTCTTTTCATCATCAAATGTACCGTTTTCTTTAAAGAGAATAACATTTTCGGCATCAATGAAATCGAAGCCAAGGTATTTAGCAAGAATAAGACCATTGAGATATTCTCCGCGGCTGGCAGCAAAATCTCGTCCTGAGCTATGAAGCATAGCATTTTTTACATATGTAAGCTCACCGTCAATATTGAAATTGAGACCGAGCTCCGCAATAATTTCGTTATATCTTTTGCAGATCAGTCCGAAGTATTCTTCGATGTCTTCCTTCGCTTTTATCATTTCATAGCAACGATAGAGCATATCCGTAACCTTTGTGTCATCCTTATATCTCTTTCCGGGAGCGGAGGGCACAACATAACGGCGGGACGGATCTTCCTTTATTATTTTTGCTACCTGCTTGAAATGTTCTGCATCGGCCAGGGAGCTTCCACCGAATTTAACAACTTTAAGCTGCATAATTAGTCTCCTAAAAAAGTATTCTGTACTATTATATTAAATTTATTATGCAATGTCAAGAGCCAAATTGTTTGATTAAGGCAAAAAAAGCAATATTTTGTATAAAATGCATAAAAAATAATTGTTCTAAGAGAAGAATCATTTATAATATTAAATTTAGTGTTATAATTAATCGTGTGTATCGATAAAACTGCTTTTATTACATTGACAAGTAGTAAAAATTTTCTGACAATATATCCTCGCCATTGTTTATTTTCGTTTTTCTATGGTAGAATACTAATTGTGGCCTATAGTCAAAACGGTGCATTCACTTCTGTGAATCAGCGGCTTTTTAATAGAGTGTGATGATTTTTAATTTGTCGGGGAGCTATTAAAATTTTTTTAAAACTTTAACGGTATATTGTATAACCGGATTCAAATACCCCGCTGTTTTAAAAAATATAGATTAATTTTAGTATATAGCCAATTTAGTATCAAGCAGGGCAATATTTTTACACATACCAAATTTTGTTATTTTTGAAAAGAAAAAATGCACAAAATATGAACAGAAATAAAATTATATCCAATAATATTTGACAAAACAGAAGCTCTTTGGTATAATATTTGTGTGTTATCGCCTGATATATCATTTGGCAAAATCAAGCTTGCGCCGTGGCGCAGAAAGAGCATAGCTTTATGAAAAATTTTAACAAAACAAGAATCACTGTAATAATTGCTGTAATGTTAGCGCTTGTTTGCTCTCTGAGCATTCTTGCTTCTGCCGCTTATGACAGCACAAATGACCCGCTTATCTCTCTTTCCTATCTGACAAAATATGTTGACGAAGCCCTTGCACCAATAAAAGCATCAATTGCTTCTCTTGGCGGAAATGTTGAAGGGGCAGCACCTGTTGCCACCGGCTTTGAAGCGATTTTTGTGGAATACGGCAAGGAGATCCAGTGCACAGCTGCAACAGAGCTTATCCTTCGTTCCGGAACAGCAGAGGTTGTGTCTCCCTTCGATAATCAGGGCCTTAGTGACCTCACCGATGGTGTGGATCTTAAAGCCGGTGCGGCAGTTCCCAAAAACCACAACCTGCTCATCCCCAGAGGAGATGACGGAAGAGGTATAGTAATCACAAGCTCCGGTGGAGCTTATGTTATGGTAGGAGGTGCTTACATAATTGTCGAACCTTAAGAACAAGAAAAAGGTAAACTGGACTCGTATCCTTTGTCTCATTCTTGCCATTATTATGGTGGGTGGTGCTGCAACACTTGGTATAACTATTGTTGTAAATCAAATTTTCGCAGTTGAAATTGCATATGACGAATCCGATTACACATTTTCATCAGAAACCGATGGCGATATTTATATCGCCGTCGGTTTAATGTATGGTTCAAGTATCACCGTTGGCTTTGAGGTGAAAGCACCATATGGTTTTGTTGTGGGTTCAACAGTTATAACCGAGGATAAGAGATCCTTTGATCCATTTTATCGCATCGACAGCAACATTGCCTCCGCAACCGTTGATGCAAATTTAACCAAAAAAGCAATGACATATTACCTCACGGATAATCCGGATACCACGGTTATTGGCGGTTACCATCTTGAGCTTACAAACACCACATTTACATCAGTGCCCCTTGAATATTTGGTTGAGGATGTGGGTTCTATGCTTGAAGATGATGAGTTTTACCCGATTCCGGCGTATATCGGGGGCGAAATGAAAATCCGTCTTGGCGATTTTGCAACCGAGGCTGAGGCACTTGCGGCTCTTGGTATATATGCTGGCGCATTTCATAATTACAGCGTCAGCGTTGTGGGCCCCTCTAAAACAGCAGTTTCTGTTGTCAATCCCGAAACCGATGAGATACTTTTTGAATATGATTCCCTTGGGTATAATGATAATATAGGCTTTATGGCCTATCAGGCAGACGAATTTACATCTTATATTCAAACTCCTGCCGATAACCTTTATGAAGGCGTTATGAGCTTTATTCCTACTCACACCGATACATACACAGGCGTTTCTCTCACAAATCTTATCGATCTTGAAGGCTATACCGAGGGCGTTTTGCCTTATGAGTTAAACAATTCTTGGAGTCGTGAGGTGCTTCGTACTTTTGCTATAACCATCAGATCCTATGCAATTGCAAATTACTGCAAATGGTATAATAAATATGGTTTTGATATGACTGCCACAACAAGTGATCAGGTATATCGAGGCAGAAACAGAGTTAATGATGCGATAGTTGATGCCGTAAGCAGCACCGAGGGTGTGGTTATGGTATATGACGGTAAGGTCATCAGCGCATATTATTCATCAAGCGTTGGCGGTTCAACTGTTGGCTCCCAATATGTATGGGGCTCTGCCAGAGGCTATCTCACCACCGTACAAACCCCTTGGGAAAAATATACCGATTACAATAACGGTATATGGTATTCCGAGGTTGATCCTTATGAGCTATGCAATACGCTGCGCACAAGAGGAGGATATACCGATCTTTCGGGTTCAATAGTGTCTATTGATGTTGAGAGAGTTCAAGAGAACCCCGATTATGTATATTCACTCACATTTACCGATTCAAACGGAACTAAAGTTAAGGTCAACAGAAGCGATGCTGTCAGAACAACTCTTTCAAGCTATTTGAAGTCGGCCAATTTTTCTGTTGGCAAGGGTGCTATCGAGCGTACATATAACAAGGTTCATGACATAAGAATCCTTGGCGGAAACGGTACAACCGAGATGCCCAAAGAAGAGGAAATATTCACCATTTTCGGATACATCACAAATGATAGGTTGCTCATTTCCGATGCTATAGTGCTAACAGACAGCAACGAGGCTGTAAACAGTGAATATCCTACAGCTTATGTTCTTACTTCGACCGGACGAAAGGTAATAATGAGC
>JAZUQN010000106.1:0-5064 GCA_045605745.1 Eubacteriales bacterium | reverse complement strand
ACTGTTGCAATCGTAGAACAGCAGAAGGTGCTGGCAGAGGCCAAAACAGCTTATTCTAAGGCAGAAGCAGCATATCACGAAGCATTTTTTAATCAAGGTGCAAGTGTGCGGCAAGAAATCACAAAGCTTCAGGAGCAGGCAGATGCGCTTGAAACTGAGATTAATAAGCTGATTCGCAAAAAACGAGAACGCTCCGAAAATGTAACAGCCATGCAGGAGTGTCGAGACAGACTTATGAGCAAGTGGAAAGAGGAAAGCGCCAAACAATGGACAGGTTCATCTGTTTGCCCGACATGCGGTCAACCTTTACCGGAGGAAGCAATCGACAAGGCAAAAAGCGAGTTTAATCTGGCAAAGTCCAAAGCACTTGAAGATATCAAAAAAAGAGGAATGGTGGTAAGTAAGGACACTATTGCTGCAGAAAAAGCAATGGTCGAGGAACTTACATCACAGATCGAGCTCAGAAAAAAGGAATTATTAGATAAAAATGCGCTGATCAGTGAGAGAAAGAGCACGTTTAAACAACCTGAACCATTCGCGGAAACTGCTGATGGTCAACAGCTGGCAAAAAGAGTCACAGAACTTGAAAAAGAGCTTGCTAATCAGGAAAATGTACGCCAAAATGCTATGAGCTCATTAGATGAGCAGCTTGCAGAGATCGAAAGCAGCATCCGAAAGCTGAACGAAACATTGGCGAATTTTGCACAGATCGAAAAGCTTAAAGCTCGAAAAAAAGAGCTTGAGGCAGAGGAAAAAGCTCTGGCGACAAACTATGAAGCTTTTAGCAAAGGGCTTTACCTGTGTGACCTTTACTTTAAAACAAAAGCTGAAGCTTTAAGCGAGAAGGTCAATGACCACTTTGAAACAATTAAATTTCGGCTGTTTATCGAGCAGCAGAACGGTGGAATAGCCGACGACTGTGAAGCGCTGATTCCCTGCAAAGAGGGCTTAATACCTTTTAAGAGCGCAAATACAGCCGCAAGGATCAATGCCGGGCTTGAGATAATTGATTCTCTGAGTCAATTTTATGGAGTGACATTGCCGGTTTTTATCGACAACTCCGAAAGTTGCACAGAAATTCGAACAACTAAAGCCCAGCAAATCAGACTTTATGTATCTGAAGATGATAAAGAGTTAAGGGCAGAATATGAATAACAACAACTTATCAGATGAGGTATTTACGATCAAAGCAAGGAAATGCCTGCGATGTGGGCGGCTTCTTACAAGCAAGGAAGCTATTGAAAACGGTTATGGCTGTCGCTGTATGCAGATAGCCGAAGCCGAAAAAAGAGAAGCTGCTCCAATTCCGGGGCAGTTGGATATTTTTGATTTATTTGGAGGTAAGAATTAATGGCAGACGTTAACGAAATCACTGAGAGCAAGCCAAAGAGGGAGCTCGTTACAGACTTTTCTAAGGGTATATTCGGCACAAGCGATAATTTTTTAATGGCTACGCAGATGGCCAAGGCATTATCGTCATCAACGATTGTGCCTAAAGAGTTCCAGGGCAACCTTGGAAACTGTATCATAGCAATCGATGTGGCTACGAGGATGCATATGGCGCCAACAACGGTAATGCAGAACATGTATATAGTTTATGGGCGCCCTTCATGGAGCAGTAAATTCCTGATAGCCATGATTAACGGAAGTAACAAGTTTGACCAGCCACTTAAATTTAGAGAGGAGGAAAAAGATGGAAAACCGTATGCCTGCACCGCCTGGACCTCATTAAACGGTGAAGTGATCGAAGGTATGAAAGTCACCATGGATATCGCAAAAGCTGAAGGATGGCTTGACAAAAACGGGTCTAAATGGAAAACTATGCCACAGCTCATGCTAAGGTATAGAGCAGCCTCATTCTTCGCTTCACTTAACTGTCCGGAAGTCACCATGGGACTTCATACGACGGAAGAGATTGTTGAAGGTGATTTTATTGAATATCCTTCTGAAAGCGTCGCTGAAACGGTCAGAGAGGCGCAAATCGAGGCTGAAACAAAAACAGCAAGCATTTCCGTGGAAGAACCGGTAAAACCCGAAATAAAGCCGGACAGCAAGGCAGAAACGCCACAGGAAACTGCAGCAGAACCTAAGGAAATGCCAGAAGCAGAACCTGAGGTTGAAGTCGAAGCCGAACCATTTTAATGAATGGAGATTAAGGTTATAGGCTCAGGAAGCTCAGGAAATGCTTACTGGGTTAGAAGCGGATCACAATCCATCCTACTGGATTGTGGTCTGCCGATTAAGAAAATTCAGGTAGGACTGAATTTTCAGTGCTCAAGCTTAGATGGTTGTTTGATAACTCACAGCCATGGCGACCATATCAAGGCCGCTAAAGATTTACTAAAACTCGGCATTGATCTATATGCCGGAAAGGAAACATTTGAGGCTGCAGGTTTGCAGGGGCATAGAGCGCATGTCCTTCAGGACAGGAACATTGCGACGATTGGTTCATTGGAAGTTATGCCCTTGGCTGTTAAGCACGATGTTCCTACTTTCTCATATTTTGTGAGAAATTGCAATGAAAAACTGCTCTACATAACTGATGCAGAGTACTTCCCTTATAAAGTTAAAGGCATAACACACCTCATGATCGAGGCAAATCACGACACGGATGTGATTGAAGAGAACGTCAAAAAAGGACAATTAAATGAGCAGCTGGCCAAGAGGATCATTCGCTCGCATATGAGCATCAGATCATGCCTCACCTACATAGCAAAAATGGATAGGAGCAGGCTGGAAGAAATATGGCTGCTGCATTTGAGCTCGGATAACAGCCGTGCAGAGGACTTCCTTTACAAAGTCCGTGCTATGACAGGATGCGTGGTCCATATGGCATAGCACAAATATGTAAGACGCATCCCTTTAAGGTCGCTGATGGCTCGGGGTGCTGCAATAGAGTGCAGTACGCTACCATACCGGGGCTTGGGTATGTAAGACATGACTTACTCCTGCTGGGCGGAGTGGGGTCTAGGCAAGAGGCTTAGGCGCTGTCGTTTTGGTGGAAAAGGAGCATGTAAGGAGGTATTACACGGTATATAAGGATTAACATTTATTGGTTCTGTCTCAAAAAGGAAAAAACGCATATACGGAGTTACTGATGGCTCGGGGTGCTGCTAGAGTGCAGTACGCTACCATACCGGGGCACTGATATGTAAGACTTAGTCTGATCTTGCTTGGCGGATTTGGGTTTAAGATAACGCTGCTGTTTCAGGGGGATTAAGACGGGTGATTATAAACGGAGGCGAGAAATGGCAACAATAAAATTTATTATTCCATTGAATCCGGTCACTAAAAAGAATAGTCAACAAATAATAGTTGCAAAAGGCCGGCGTATACCTATACCTTCAAAAGTCTACCGTAGATATGAAGAGAGCTGTAGATGGGTGCTCCCAAAGGTGGAGACCATAAAAAATCCGGTAAATATTAAAGCGGTTTACTATATGAAAACGCATCGAAAGGTTGATTTATGCAACCTTCACGAGGCACTGCATGATGTCCTCGTGAAATACCGGATCATAGAAGATGATAACAGCTCAATAGTGGTATCTACTGACGGGAGTCGGGTTTATTACGATCCGAAAAATCCTCGTACAGAAGTAGAGATCACAGAAATGGAGAATAATAAATGTCAGGACGACCAAAAAAAGGCTTAGATTATGCCGGTTGGTCGGTTGATATGTTTGACGGTGACAAAAAAATAGATGCTTTGCTGGATGCATACGGATGGAAAGGCTTCGGAATTTACTTCTATCTGTGCCAGAAAGCATACCAGGCAAATGGTTATTTCCTGGAATGGAGCTATGC
Organism: Eubacteriales bacterium; assembly: GCA_045605745.1. Taxonomy (GTDB): domain Bacteria; phylum Bacillota; class Clostridia; order Oscillospirales; family CAG-272; genus SIG710. The sequence goes on along the minus strand of JAZUQN010000106.1, from coordinate 1,260 downwards.
CGATGCGGCTACTACAGCACGTAGATTAGGCGGCGGTATTGGGTCCGAGATGGTTAGCCAGACCGTCAACTTCTGCTTGCAGGTTGGGTTATTCGACGAAAAAGTATTCGAGAATAAGCTGCCTGATTTGGGAGGAGTTTTAACAAGCCGTGGAATACAAAGAAGATACTGGGCGGCGATTAACGCTACCAGAAGAGTAAAAACGGCGTATAAGGAAATTTGGCTCTTGAAATCCGAAGAATGCGAGGGCTTAGTTAAAGTCAGCCTTTTTTCGGAAAAGCAACAAACAAATAACCATTTGCAACCGACAAATAGCGATTTGCAACCGACAAATGCCTTTAAAAGAAAAGAAAACAAAACAAAAGTAAATAATAATAAAAGGGACCGAAATCGGTCCGATGCGAAAAAGAATCAGGATATGATCATCTATTTTGATGATGCGGATCTGAACAGAGCTTTCTGTGATTACATTGATTACCGTAAGGATATAAAAAAGCCTATGACTAAAAAGGCTATTGATCTCGCCATAGGTAAGCTTAACTCTATGACGAAAAATCATGCTGAGGCTATTGAAGTGCTTGAGCAGAGCGTTGCTAACGGTTGGACAGGGCTCTTTCCACTTAAGGGTGGAGTTAAGCCGGCTGCAAAAGATGTATTTTCAAGCTTTGAGCAGCGTGATTATGACTACGCTGCATTGGAGAGCAGGTTTTGCAAAAACTGAGTATTGCGCATCAATCTTAAGGATATACCACGTTATCTGATGCGTTTATGCTTCCTGGTGGCTGCTTAGGCGCCCTATTAAAGGCCACCGGGATTATCAACAATATCCACAGGAGGATGGGGATTTAATGAATAAATCGGAGAAGGAGCGTAAGGAGTACCAGAATTCCGTTAATAATCTGGAAAAAGCGCTTCATGAATTTGAAAATGCGATCAAGATCATGGCCAATTGCATAGATTTTGACAATTTTACGACCGGAGAATTACATGAAATAACCTCTTTGGTTCTAAAGCTTGCTAAGGACTGCAAAAAGATAGCGAATATGGCAAAGAAGCATAAAAGTCAGGCATATGCAGAAATGGAGGCCACAAGGGATGCGTAAAAGAGTTGTTCTGACTTGTATTGGTATTTCGATACTCAGTCTTGCTTTAAATATTTATGGTTTGGACAGTCAAACCAATAGAAACAGGTGCATTTTCCTGCTTATTATGCATTCATCATGTTTTTTCGTACAAGGCATGGCTTTTGGAACAATGCTC
>JAZUQN010000105.1:0-11031 GCA_045605745.1 Eubacteriales bacterium | reverse complement strand
CGCGCACATCGAGGTGCAGGTGCTCTTGCCGTGCATACCGCAAATTCCTAAGCGATTTTTATAGCCGGTCATAACAAAGCCAAGATAATCTGCTCTTGAAACACAAAGCAATCCATTTTCAATAGCATATCTATATTCAGGGTTGTCAGGTGAAATTGCAACGGTATATACAACCGCATCATAGCCCTTTACGTTATCTGCATTATGTTCAAAATGCATTTCTATTCCACAAGCCACAAGCCTATCGGTAAGAGCTGTGCGTGTCCTGTCCGAGCCACCGACCTTAAAGCCTCTTTGCTTTGTGATGATGGCAAGAGAGGACATATTGATCCCACCGGCACCAATAAAGAAAACACTTTTACAGTTTTTTAGTTGTTTGTTTATTTCCTCGTAACCGAGGTGAGTATTATTAACAGACATACAAACCTTCTTTATTCATTTATTTGTATAAATATAACAATTTTTCTGTGATTCGTCACCTAATCTTAACCAAAAATTCTCAGACATTCACAGAAAAATACTGTTGCGATTGAATAAGTATCAAAAATTGAATATATAATATAAGTGTAATTGATATGAAATTTCAGGACAAATATGTGGTCGATTCTAAGGAGGTAAAAATGGAAATCACCGATGTAAAAGTTAGAAAACTATTTGACGAGGGGCCGATGAAAGCCATCGTTTCCGTAACCTTTGACAATCAGCTTGCACTTCATGACATTAAAGTCATAAACGCAAGAGAAAAATTTTTCATTGTCATGCCAAGTCGCAAAAACCCCGATGAGACATATCGCGATATTGTACACCCGATAAATGCAGAGTTTCGAGGCCGGCTGGAAGATGCAGTTATTGCCGCTTATGAAAAGGCCTTAAGCGAGGCTGAGGAATATGCATCCGAAAACGAAGGTGTAGAAGAGCTTGCCTCGGTAGATTGATATTAAGAGTTTTTCATATTTTTCTTCTTTTTGCCGCAGGCTTGCCTGCGGCATTTTTTTGTGAAAGCTATGTGAAGTCAATATGCGCATAAAAATCCATTTTAAAAATCAATCTTGCCATGGCTCAGCATTATTTTTCCGTTTCTTATTGTTATAACGCCAAAGCTTGGCTCCTCAAATCTCGGTTCGCCCAAACTGCCTGGATTAAAAACCATAAGATCCTTGTTTAGCTTACCAAATCCGATATCACTCCCGGCCGGGAAAGTCTTTTCAAAGGATGAATGGGTATGTCCAAACAAAAGAATATCAGCACCATTATCTGCAGCGTATTTCATCGCCCTTTCCTTGCCATGTTTAACATCAAAGGTATGCCCATGCATCATAAGAATATTAACGCCATCAGAGCATATCATCAGCTCTCTTGGAACACCGTCTCCACGCATCGTAAGCCAATCTTCACCATTACCCTTGACAATATATAAAGGGACATCGGGAAAATCCACATGATCAAGATCTCTGTATCCGTCTCCCAGATGTATAATTGCATCTGCACTTTTGTTTAGCTCTAAAACCCGTCTTATTCTATCGCTTCTTCCATGTGAATCAGAAAAAACCAAAATTTCCATAAATCAACATTTAGCCAAAATCTTATCATCGGCATTTCTTTTTTCATAATTAACACTGCTTGGCAAAACAAATTTGAAGGCATTGGGCACAATTTCAATATCAAGGCTCTTCATTTTTGTTATTTCACCATCAATGCAAACGCTTCTTTCACTTTCAAAGTCTATGTAAACTTTTTTACATTTGTGATAATTTACAATCTTTTGTGTGCGCTTATTCTGAAGATGAGTGCCGTTTTTATAGCTACCTATCATTTTTATGAACTGCAGTCTTGAAACACGGCCAATATAGCAAACATCCATCATTCCATCATCAAGACGAGCCCTTGGAGCACTGTGGAAGCCGCCTCCATAAAACTCACCGCCTGCAAAAGCGCAAAGCTGAAGCTCACTTATATTTTTATCTTCTCCGTCTATTACCATCTTCTTCATTTTAACACCGGGCATTTTCAAAAACTCAATTATGACACCGGCAATATACGCCATTTTGGATGATATAAACGGATATCTTTTAATCTTGGCAACCGTTTCAACAACAGAGCAATCAAAGCCCATATTAACCATATTAATAGCAAATCTCGCTCCAACCCTTATGCCGTCAATAGACAGTGGGGTGCCGCAGATCTGAGCTTCGATATCAAAAAAATCTTCGTTTATTCCAAAGTTCTTAACAAAGTCATTTCCAGTTCCGATAGGAACAACGCCAACAGATGCAAATTCAAATCCGGCTACACCGTTAAACACCTCATTGAGAGTTCCGTCTCCACCGCAAGCATAAAAATTTACAGGTGCGCCGCACGAAGCTTGGCAAAAGCTTTTCACAAATTGCTCAGCATCGCCTACACTTTTAGAGAAATAAATCTCATATTCAGCATCAAGCTTTTCAGCTGCAGCCTTTATACTGCTCTCTATATCCGAAACAGCGTTTCCCTTGCCCGCAGCCGGATTTATAATAAATATATGCTTCATTTGCAACTCCTCACATTCAACAATTTTGTGGGGTCAATTCATCTTCTGGAGTATGTCCTTAATTACAATACCGATAGTTTCAGCCATACGATAAAACCCAAGGTCATTGGGATGACAACCATCAACTGTGCAGTTATCCCTGTTATCAGAGCCAAAAAGACTAATGCCATCAATAAAATAGATATTCTTGTCTCCCAAAGCCTTGGCATCAAGAAAGGTCTGCATAACAACAGCTCTGCGTGCATCAACATCCTTTTTATTCTTTTCCCAAGCATCCGGCTTTGTTATCATAATGTATGGTGTGTTTGGCTGTTTGGCTCTGAAAATATTATAAAGACGCTTATGTGTCTCAGAAAAATATTCTACATTTGGAGCGTTGTGATCATAATCGCAAACAAAAATGCTCATATCGAGACTTGCAAGATATTCTGCCATAGGTATTTCAGCTTTACAATTTCCGGCAAAGCCCAAATTCATATAATCAAGATTGTATTTATGAGATATTATTGCAGGATAGCAGTTCCCCGGCCTCGTTGCACATCCGCCCTGTGTTATGGAAGAACCGTAATAAACCACGGGCTTAACATCAATATACTTATCGCCTCCTGAAAGATGTGTGCCTTCCATAATGCCAATGTAAATCTCTTCAGCACCGCCATATAATGGGAAATTCAAGGTGTAGGAGGTCATCTTTCCGCTGTTTGATAAAGGCCTGAGCTGTTCAAAACCACCGGCAGCCTGAACACCGGGAATAAAGGCTGTTTCAAATGTAGCTATACCGTTTTTATTCGAGAAAAGATCAAAGCCATTCTCCATAACATGAGTCATATGGGCACTGTGATTAAATTTTTGAACAGTTTTAATGGCAATAAACGGTGAGTCTGTTGAAAAGCGGACTCTTCCCCCGGCGGTATGATAATTCAGCCCTGCAACTTTGGGACTAACCTTTTGGGCTACATCATCCGGCATTCTGCAAAACCTACGGGAATTCTTTGGATCATATAACCCATAAAACTCAAACGGCTCCTCTCTTATCGGAAACCATACCATATCGTTTCTTTCGAGCTTAGATTCTATTGAAAAATTTTTATCTATTTGCGCCAGCAGCATAACATTCCTCCAAAGATATCTATCTTAAATAGTATAACACAATAAAAGAAAAATTGCAATAAGTACAGTGTTTTTTGTCATAGTAAAAGAGAGTTTAGCATAAATTTTAATAAAAAAGCTAATGCAGGAGGATTTATGGAAAACAAAAATTCGGAATATATAGGTAATCCACAAGAATTTACTCTCACCCCCGACGTCAAGCGTCCGCAAGTAAACTTTTACAGAAAAAATGTAACAACCGAGCTTTCCTCGGATTATACTCTGCCGGACTATCTGCCTGAAATTCGCAAGGTTCTTGGAATAAGCTCAAAGATCTCACCGATTTCTCGTTACATAGGATCAAACACTGTTGAATTTTCAGGTCATATCGACTATGATATAATTTATATTGGCAGTGACGGAAAGCTTGCCTCGGCACCACTCGGCGCAGATTTCAGCTTTGATGTTGAGCCGGATATTCCACCTTATATCGATTTTGAAAACTCAAATGATGCATTTGCCGATGTGGAAACAGATATGCTGCATTTTAGGGTTACAGCACCGAGAAAGCTAAATGTCAAGTGCAGACTTCTATCAATGGTGCGCATCTATGGCTATGATGACACTTACGCCGCTCTTAAAAACATTGAAGAAAGTGAACAGCTTATTAAAAATATACCTGCTGCCATGCTGCGCAGATATATGAGCGAAGTTATTGAGCTAAGCGACGAAATTTCCGTTAATGCCACTCCCGATAATATAAAAATCATTTCAAGCAATAGCAATGTAAATATTCTTGGAGCAGAAGCAAAGGAAAAACGCCTTAACTGCCGAGGTGAGCTGATATCTGATATTCTTTATGAGAACACAGAAAACGGTGAGTTAAACAACATAAAGAAGAAAACTCCTTTTGAGGAGGAAATAGAAATCGATGAAAGCTATGACAGCCTGCAAAAGAATTTCAATATAAAAGGTACTGCAGGCGAGATAAAAATGAGCGTGGCAGAAAACAAATTACTGCTTGACAGTGAAATTATCCTTGAAGCTGAGGTGGGTGAAAATCTATCTATAAATGTAATCGAGGATATTTACACTCCGGGGCACGACTGTACAACTGAATACCGGGATTTCAAATATGACACTATGAAAAAATGCGGAAATGCCACTGTTGTCACAAACACCACACTTCCTCTTTCAGATCTTTCTTTATCTTCTGAAAATGTTATACTTAGTTCAAACGCCACTGTGCGTATAGACAGCCTTTCAAAGGAAAATGACAAACTATGCATAAACGGTAATTGCAAAATTTGGATATTATCAAAAGTGGGTGAAGAATATACCTCCTGCGAAACAAATTTACCATTTGATTTTGATACCGGAGCTTATGACGAGGGCGAAAAGTATCAATTTTTTGCTCAGCCTAAAATCACAAATTGTAATTGCCGTATCGATGGAAACAATATGGCGATTGAAGCCAATATTGACATTCCATATCTGATCACAGTCGAAAACAATATGAAAATTGCAAGTGCGATCAAGCGAAAAGGCGAAGCAAAAAATTCAATTTCCGGTATGACTATTTACTATCCAACAAATAATGAACGGCTTTGGGATATAGGAAAGCATTTTAACACACCGCTTCGACGCCTTGCCGAAGCAAATGAACTTTCTTCTGCAAACGGCAACGAAATCTTGCATGGAAAGAACTATATAATTGTTTATTAAAAATTCATATTATTTAGACCATGCCGCATAGTCACACTATGCGGCATGTTTTTTGCTCGTGCTAAGTTGTAAACCGGAGTTTTCTTGTAGAAAAAAAGCTGTCGCACTTTTCAGTGCGACAGCCATAATATAAATCTGTTTATTAGTTTGAGGGCAATATAGCCTCAGGAACAGGAACCTCTACTTCAACAGGAATATATTTCACATTTAGAGCATCAACAAGAACAACATACAAATATTTATAAATAGTTGTGCTTGATGTTGTCTGAGGAAGTGTGAATCCTGTTGTAACCGATTTAGGATCAGTTACAGAGCCCTGAACCTTTGTCTCATTATTAGCAAGTTTATTGTTATTATTATGATCAGACTTTCTCTGAGCACTTGAATAATAGCTGTCAAACTTTGTGCTAACATCAGTCAGCTGCTTATCACTGAAGAACCATTTAATTGTGAATATCTGAGATTCACCGGGATTGAATTCAACAGTAAACTGAGTAGGAAGTGACGTTGTAACAACTTTTGAAATTCTGGTACGGTGAATCTCGGGGATAGTTACAAAGCCCGGAGTTTTTGCCTTTCCTGATGTATCGATAATTCTATATACGAGATAACCGTAATCAACAACGCTTGAAGAACGAACTGTGTTAAATGTATAGGTCTTAAAGCTTCCGGTATCCTGCTGGTCAAGCTCGATAGAGCCCTGAGGCAAGGACGCATTACCAAATATTGCATCATACTGAGCCTGAGTCTTAGGTTCGGTCTTTGAATAGAAATACTCAAATCTTCCGCCATAGTTACCATTTGTAACGCTGATTCTTACGCTATCATAAACATCGGAATATTCAAAATATACATCTGCGGTGCAATCGCCAAGCTTCTGACTTGCAGAGGGCTTAAGACCGTCATCAATAAGCTTAACAGGAATAAGAACGGGGGTAAACTCAACATCGGAATTATAAATTGCTCTAACGGCAATGTATTTATACTGACGAGTTATTTTATAATCGTAATCTTCCAACAAATTGTAATTCTTTGTTCCAATGGAAACTTGATTAGGATCTGTCACGCCAATATTACCAATATTCTTTCCGTCCTTTGCTCTCCAATTGAATTCACTGACAAGCTGGCTAAGCTCAAAAGCAGAATCGGTTGGGAAATACTGAATCTGATATTGTGCAGTAGAGCTTATTGTAAGCTGTGTGATACCTGTATCTGCATCATAAATGGCAGTAGGTGTTTCATTGAAGCCATTTCCAATAGCCTTTCTTGGAACGGTTACAGGCTTATGCTCACCCTGAGTATTCTTATACATAAATGCAACATACTCATAGGAAATATCATCGCTATCAAGCTTAGACTCAAGATCTCTGTCAAGGTCTGTGCCACTAACTGTTATGCTTGCCTTATAATCAGCTGCAGTTGCGTTGTAAGCAGCCATAAAGCTCTCGGTTGTAAACTGAGTATTTCTTCCAACATACATATAATATACTGTACCGCCACCAACAGTTACAAAGGATATAAGGTCCTCTTTGGTTGCAGTCTTCATAACCACAGGAGTCATCTTAAAGCCATCTACGCTATCTCTTCTCTGAAGTCTGATAGGCTGATTGCTGCCAAACTTGATAATTACATATGTATAATCTTTTGCATCTGATTTCTTTGCAAGTGATACAAGAGTCTCTTTGCCTGCAGATAGGCTTGATGTTCCTGCAAGCTTCTTAGCTGTGTCGGTATTTCTGTATTCTGTATCAAAGCTGGAATTGAAGTTCTGAGTACTGTTTGTATAGAACCACTTAACGCTTCCGCTCGTTCCTGCTGTGATAACAAGCTTATCTGCATCATCATCCTTTTCGCCGATGATAACATAAGGCTCGGTGTCAAGTCCGCTTGAGAGATAAGGTCTTTCAATAATAACGGGAGTGAAACGAGTATCATCTGCACCAACGAAGAATACAACACAATATGTGTAGTTATCAACAGTTGAAACGCTCTTTGTTGCCTGAGTTCTTGAGCCTGCGCCAGAATAGCTGAGTGTACCCTTAACAGAGCTGTCAGCAGCAGTGTAAGCGCTCATAGCAGAGTTATAGTTTGTCGGAGCCTTTGTTTCAAAGGTATAATAGTAATAAAGTGTACCTGCTGCCTTAGGAGCAACCGTGATATTATCCTTGTTATTGGAAACTGTAATTGTCGGTGTTGTGGCAAAGCCATATTTTGCTTCAACGCGGCCGATAACCACAGGTGTTCCAACAACTTCATTTCCATTGAGAAGAGCAACAACGATATACGGCTCTTTATCAATTGCGGAACCGTCTATCTGTTCACTATAAGGTCTATCTGCAATAACTGTAAAGCTTCCGTTGACATCTGCACTCGCAAAATTAGTATTGAACGAAGTTGCAGAAGGAACGGTGCTTGTCTTAGTATAATAGTAACGTATAGTACCGTCAATATATGTTTCAAGCTCGAGGTATTCCTTGTCAGAGGTCCACTCTGTAGAGGGAGCGCCCTTCATACCACCGGAATACTTAACTCCGTCAATAGTTGCGGAAAGGCCATCCATAATATTGCATTCAAGAGGAATAACTGTAGAAGTAACTCCGCTTGCATTAACAGTAAGCTCCTCAATGCTTCCGGATCCCTTAATTGCAGTGGTTGTAGCAGATGTGCCAATAACAAAATCAGAAACAGAAGACTTTGTATAGAAAGTCACTGTTGCACCGCTCTTAGTTGCATTAAGCTCGGCAACATTTGTCTGCTTCAAATCAACCATTGCATAACTTGTCTCAAGATTCAGCTCTCCAACAGTACAGTTAGAGAAAACAATGTTAGCAGAGCTGCGGTTTGAAACAAATCCGCCGATATCGCAATTTGTAAACGTAACAGTTCCATTGACACCGGAGCTTATAATAACATTGCCACCAATGGTTAGATTCCTAACAGTGCAAGATTTGGTTACAATAAGATTCTGGCTGTCTGGGAACGCAAGATTGTCGCTGACATCTTCATTTGCAATGGTTCCGGCAGCAACTGCAAGAATTTTTGCAGCCTGAGAACGAAGGAGAGTTCCATTTGGGCGGAATTCCTTTGAGTTTGAGCCTTCAATTGTGAAACCGTCAATAATCTTTGCATCAATTGCCTGAAGAACATAATCGCGGAAGCCGGCTTTAATTGAGTAATAATCTGTGAAATATGATGGCTCTGCCTTATCATCCTCCGGGTAATCAAGATAAGCCATAAGGAGAGCAACTGCCTCTTGTCTTGTGAGATCCTTATTGGGCTCCATAGTTGTACCCGTGAAAACCTCCTTCAAAAATCCCTCGTTTGAAGCCGCTACATAGTTTGGATAAAACCAATCGCCGCTCCTAACATCGGAATAATACACGCTGCCGCTGGATTCAAGACCGAATGCCATTGTCATCATTTTGATGAACTGCGCACGTGTTACATTATCCGAGGGATAGAAATAACCGTTAGGTTTGCCATCGATAATTCCCTTTTCTGACATATAGCTGACATATGGATAGAACCAATCGTCAACCTTAACATCAGGAAATGTTTTTGCAGATGCAGGGAGAACGCAGGCCGCAAGCATAAGTACGCAAAGAAGCGAGACTAATGCTCTTCTGAAAATTTTTCTCATAAAATTTTACCTCCGTAAATTTGCTTTCGGAAAGCTCCGACAGATAAATGACGAAGAAAACCGAAAAATGTTTCCGATTTCGGCAAAAAGCATCAAAAAAAGTATTTTTGCGGAAAAACTCCACAAATTCACTCAAAAGAAGCCGCCAATAAAGGAATTTATTATTTATAATAACACATTTTTCATCCAATGTCAAGCGCATAAACTTTTTTGAGCCAAAATATTTGTCACATTTGGCTGTTTTTACAACAGTATGCACTTTTTTTGTGGAAATTAATTTTTTTTGCTAAAAACTGTTGCAATTGAAACCGGATTATGTTATAATCATTTGGGTATGAATTACATTTAATAATAATGAGGTAATGAGGTATTGTAAAGTGAACACAGAAAAAAAGATTGTAACAGAAACAGATACCAACATAGAAGAAATTTCAAAATACAACATCACAATAAGCGAGCTTATTTCGGTTGTTTTAAACAAATTGTGGGTTTTGATTCTCGTTGGACTGGCGGCAGCTGTCGGTGCATATTTTTTCACCGTTAATTTTTCAACGCCGACCTATAAGTCCACCGCCAGAGTCTATATCCTTAATAGACAAAGCTCAATGTCAACTTCAATTAATGACCTTAACAGTGCGGTTACCATCAAAGAGGACTTCCAGGTTTTAATTCGCAGCAACGAGGTTTATCGCGAGGTTCTTAGAACTATTGGTGAGGACCCTGCTAACTACCGTTCACTTGGCGGTCAGCTCTCTCTCGACAACAATACTTCTCGTTTTGTTGACATAACTATCACTGACAGAGATCCGGTGAGAGCAAAGCTGATTGTTGATGCTTTTGCAAATGTTTCAAGAGTTAAGGCAAAAGAGATCATGGGCGTTGAGGACATAACTATTGAAGAATACGGAGAGATCTCAACATCTCCCACAGATCCCAGCATGAGAAACAATATTATTCTTGCAGCTTTTGCAGGCGTTGTTCTGTCGGCTGCCGTGGTGCTTATTGTCCACCTTATGAATGACAAGGTTCGCACAGAGGAGGACCTTGAGAAGGCACTGGGTGTTTGCGTGCTTGGCTCTATTCCCGATGTTTCTATGCTTAGAAAAGTTAAAAAAGTTAAGTCTACAAACAAAAAGAAGGCGCGCAAATAATTTTCATCAGTTCAAGTTTTATGTTTAGAAAGGATTTCGCCAATTACGCGAGAAAATGTTTATATGAATTATATTAATTTATCATCTAAAACTCCCGATCGCTATGAAATACGCGAGGCTTTCAGAACTCTGCGCACAAACATTCTTTTTAGCGGCTCGGATAAAAAGGTTATTGCTTTCACCAGTGCAACGCAAAACGAGGGCAAGAGCTTTGTTTCTTTAGAGCTTGCAAAAAGCTTAGCCGAATCCGGCAGAAAGATTCTTTATATAGATGCCGATCTTCGCAAATCCGTGCTTGCAGAAAAATTTGTTGAAGAAAAAGAGTTGCTTGGTCTTAGCCATCTGCTTTCCGGACAAGCAAGCGCAGACGATGTGGTATATGGTACACAGTATGAAAACTTCCATATGCTTTTTGCAGGTCCATATCCACCAAATCCTGTTGAACTTTTGGGAAGCAAGCGTTTTTCTGAGATTCTCGACTATTACCGTTCTGTTTTTGACTACATAATTATTGATACTCCCCCCCTTGGTCTTGTGATTGATGCTGCAGTTATCGCAGCGCAATGTGATGGGGTTGTTATTAATGTAGCTGCAAACCATGCAAGCTATCGTATGGTTCAAGGCGTAAAGGCTCAGCTTGAGAGAAGCGGATGCCATATAATCGGAACAGTGCTTAATATGGCAGACATTGCTCATAGCGGCTATAAATCCTATGCTCTCGGTAGCTTCCGCTATAACCAAAAGCCATACGGACATTATTATTCAAGAGATAACAGTGAGCAAGAGCACTATGCTAAGCTGAGCGGTGTAAATGACCAATAAGCAGAATATAAAAAGGAGGGCAGGGCCAAAGGCTCTGCACCGCCTTTTATTTAATTTTTTCATTCAGCAAAAAAATC
>JAZUQN010000104.1:0-8081 GCA_045605745.1 Eubacteriales bacterium | reverse complement strand
TCGGTCGTGGAGACCGAATCCTATCTCAGCTAAAAAACAACAGACACCATGAGGTGTCTGGTGTTTTTTGTGTCTTCACTATAAAAAAAATATTTTCGTGCGTTTGTGTTAGAGATTTGAACTCTCGCTATCCTAACAATATAAGATTTTATTGTTTTTAATCTGAAGATTCTGCTACAACAGAAGATATTGTGGTTTGAGAATAGATGGGAAAATTTAAACGTTAGCTCTTTATATACTTTTTCTTTATACGAAATATGTTTTTATTACATTAGACTACGACAAATTATTGTCTACTTATAAATTAAGATATTAAAAGGAGCGTGTCTCGCTTTGAAAGCAAGACAGCTCCAAAATTATATTGTTTTGGTTATCCGTGGCAAGAACTAATGCAATTTCTTGTCAATAGTGTTTTTACAAAATAATCGCACGATGGTCGTGAGCAGTACTGTACATCATAAATGCTTTCGACGCATTTGAAAAATGCTTCATATACATTGTGCTCAACTTCAATTGCTGTAACTCCCGAAACAATACTATGTCCTAAAGAGCAATCTAACGCACAAGTCGATATCCCTTCACTATGTATTGATTCATCTGCAACGAAATCTGCAATTTTTTTCATTGTTTGATAACCAATTTCACCATCAATTATGATCTCTTTATTATCATAAACAAATACATTATTGCTTTCTTCTGCAGAAACGGTGTTAAAACAAAAATAGATTGAAATGCAAAATGTAAGTACTACAAGAATTGTTTTTTTCATTTAATACTCCTTAAGATTATTTATTATATCTGTGAGTTGTTCAATAGATGGCGCAACGACCGAATAGCTATTGTTATTATGAACAAACACACCTTGAATTTGTTCCTCTAAATCAAGAATCAGAACATCATATTTGTTTATTTTGATACAATCAAAATTTTCAAGGCTTGTTTGGCTTTGAAAATCAATCAGAATAGTTGAATCAGTATTATTCAAGATGAATAATATTTGTTTGGAAGCTTGATCATTTATAACATGAATCTTATTTTCTTTTGCTGACGGCAAAAGCAATCCGGTTGTATCTTCTTTGCTTATAAATTCCTCTATGCTAGTATATTCTTTTTTGTTTTCGTTTATTGTCAAGGAATAATTACCATCGTTATGCTCTACTCCTCTTTCTAACCCTAAAAAGGTTTTAAGATCCATAAAATCAAAATCCAAAGCAATACAAGTTGCAAATATGGTAACTGTCATTGCAGCTATAACAGCTGCAGCAGAAAATACATACTTGAACGGCTTTTTTAATTTCTTTTTCGGTTTGTTCACTCCATTCTCAACCACTTCTCTATGGAATTTGCTCAAATAATTTTCAACATGTTTTTCCGAAGCTACAGTCACCTTATCAAGATCAATCCCCTTAATGGACATCTTAAACTCCACAGCGGAATTTAAAAGCTCGGTGTCCATTTTCTCGACATGGTTGTTCACCTCGGTGTCGATGATACTTTCAAGCACATTAAGCAGATCTTCATCATTTAAAATCGGATCTTTACTATTTATTTCTTGTAATTTTTCTTCAAGCTTTGTATTCATTATCTTCTCCCACAAAAACCACTGGACCTTACCTCCTTCATAAAGGTAATCCCTCAAAAAATCCAAATTATCGGTTTATAAAATAAATTTTAATATTTTTATTTAAAATCAAAAATAATTTTGTTTTATAATTTTTTCAGCTTTCTTTTTTGCTTTTTCAACCTTATTATTTACGGTAGTGTAAGGCAATCCGGTAATTGAACATATTTCTGAAAACGTTTTTTTCTCAATTACACGATATATGAATAACTGCCTTAGCTCCTCGGGAAGCTCCTGAGCTATTTTTATCAATTCTTCATCCACAGTTATATCCACATCAAATTCGATGGTTGTATAAAACAAATCATTGTTTTCAAGCTTTCCGATTTCAATAGCCACCTCAAGTGATTCTTCTTTATTTCTCTTGATTTTTGCCCAATGCTTCTTTATGTAATTATCGGCAACTCTGTATAACCAAGCAAGTACGTTGTTATCAAGGTCCAGCTCGTCCCATTTTTCAAAAAGCAAATTAAAAACTTTGTTTGCAATGTCCGCTGAATAATAATCATCAAAATTTAATTTACTCAAACAGTATCTGAATATTAATTTATAATATTTCTCTACTATGCTATTGAATTCTTTTTCGTCAAACATTTTTATCCTGTTGATTGCAAAGATGAAAGACTATAATACTGCAACCAAATGTAATTATAGTCTCAAAAATTCTTTCCGCAAATCGATTTTTATTAAAATAATTTGCAATATTATAACATATTTTTCTTGTTAATTCAACAAGTTTTGAAAATAATGCTTTAAATTAGATATATTGAAACAAAAAATTATTTCCTTACATCAGCACTCCTAAAACCAATGTAAGGAAACATAAAAATCTTATATTAAAATGTTTTTAAACTATATTCTTGTAATCCATCTATTATTTCGTCTTCAAAAAAAGCAAATAGCAAAAGAGGGAAAAGCATAAAAATCACAATTGCCGCCGATGTTAAAATGTTATCACCGGAATTTGTTGACAAGAGCATTGACATCGGAAAATTTTCAGTTGATTCAAGGAGTGCTTGCGGCTCCGCCAATTTGTTCCATTCTTCAGAAAACACCAAAACAGCACAGCAAACAATGCTTGGTTTCATAGAAGGTATTATTATTTTCAAAAGCGTCAAAACAGTGCTTGAAGTTTCAAGCTTTGCAGCCTCTATTATCTCATCCGGTATTGATCTCATTGCTTGCGTGAGAAAGAAAACCGAAAAAGGTGAGAATCCGCAAAGCAGTATAAGCGACCAAATATTGTCATAAAGCCTAATATCCTTGAAAAGAATAAAATGCGGAAGAAGAGTCACTTGAAATGGCATGATCATTACTACTATGTATAGAAAAAACACAACTCTGCTTCCTTTGAATGGAACTTTTGCAAAAGTATAAGCAGCAGGGATCGATAAAATTATCGATATGGCAGTACCGATCATAGCTATTGAAAGCGAACGAAGAAGTGCTTCTATATATTCCGGTTCCCATACATAAAAATCTATATATCCTTTTATTGTAAAGCCCGCAGAAAAAATTCCAAAGGATGAAAACACAACTTTAAGTATCGGCAGCACCATGATAATTGCGAAAAGCAATATAAACATGGTAATTATATTGGATAAACACCTTGCTCTTTTTTTCATAGATGACAACTCACCTTCTTTTCAAGCGCAAGTGCAAACCCAACCACCACATACACCAAAGCAAAAACGATTATTGCAGCCGCTGAAATGTTTTGATAATTCAGTTTATCAAAATGATTGTTCAAATAATTTTGAAGCATATAAATATTTTTATCCGGGTAATTTCCATATAACAAATATGATTCTCTGTATATCTTAAGCGAATTTACGAAAGACAATATGACCGAGAACAAAAGTGTTGGTGTAATATTTGGAATGCAAACACTTATTATTGTTTTCAATCTGCCCGCACCGTCAATCTTTGCAGCTTCAAGCATATCTGTATCAAGTGTAGATATGGCCGATAGTAAAAGCATCACTACTAGCCCCATATATTTCCACAAGTAAACCAAGAGCAATGATGAAAAAGGAGGAACCTCCGAAAAGAAAGCCTGCCAAAAGGCAACAACAGTTGCACTTGGTAGTAAAAACGGCAAAAATATTGATTTTTGAACAAAGGATATTTTATTTATCATGTTTGCGATCAAAAAAGCCAATATCAGTGAAAGTATTATTAAAGTCGGCACTCCTATTGCGGTAAAAATAAAAGTGTTTTTCATTGCCAACATAAAATAATCTGACGATAAAAGCTGTTTGAAATTATCTATTCCGACAAATTTTTCTGTAAACGAATTGTCAAAAAAAGCATATTTCAGCACCTTTATAAAGGGGAAAATATAGAAAAAACAAAATCCAAACAAACTTGGCAAAAGCAATAATTTTTGTAAATTTCTTTTTTTCATAAAATCCCCTTTATTCAATATTTTTCAGTGCTGTTATAACAACCGGAGTGCCTTCTTCAAATTTCCTGTCGTATGAAATCAGAATATATGCATTTGTGTCCGAAAAGCCCTTAATTGCAGTAAGACTTTCATTTCGGGTTATGATTTTGATGTTTTTTTTAGCCACTGTATACTGCGCATTTTTTCCTTCTCCGCTAAGCTCAGCAATGTAAATAAAACAAGTATCTCCTTCTTGTATTATACATTCATTGGGCAAACATAAAGGGTAGTATTCTCCATTTATCTCGCTTGTTGAAAAAAATGTAGCCTCTGCTTTGGCAGATAAAATGTACCGAATGTTCTCACCGAATAAAAATAGAATGATAACCGATATCAATAGCAACGACAAGGTTATGATTGTCAAAATCTTTTTAATGCTCATGTCCATCTTCACAGCTTGAACCGGTAGGAACCAAAAAAACATCGCCTTCATGCAAATGTAATTCTCCGCCTCTGATATAAGTTATTTCATTTGTTATAGTATCTATTTTGTCAAACAAGTACTTGCCGAAAATATTTTTGGAAATTTTAAAATCAAACACATATTTTACAAAATTATCGTTTATTATATCCTCATTTGAATATAATACATAAATTGTTGCTCGATATTGGTTTTCGGAAATCTTGTTCAAATAGTTGCTTATAATAGTTGTTTTAAAACGGGTTTGTTGAAAATATTTTTTAGCTTCCTCTATGTTGGAATTCTTATTAACCCAAGCTTCATTTTTCGTCAGCTTTTTAGAATAAAATTCAGATTGTTTTCGGTAACTATCTTCTATATTTCCGATCGATATACTATCATATCTGACATTTATATATTGGTCAATCAAGTTTTCTATATTTTTTTCGGAATAAGAAAATTGTTTAACAGCCAAAACAATTGCAAAAACAACAACCAAAAGGAAAAACAAAAATAGTAAGCGTTTTTTTGTTTTTAACATAATACCATCCTATCCCAAATATGTATATTCAACATAATCACAGATTTTTTTTGCGGCCTTTTCGGGAGAAATTTTTCCTGTATAGAAATCTTCAAGGATCTCTTTCTCTATATATTTTTCAATATCGTCCATTGAAACAGTATAAACTTTTGAATGCTTATATATAGCGGGAAGTCTTTCCAAGCAATATATTTCCGCTTCATTCCATAAATCGTAACGCGAGTATCTTGAAAGCTCCTTTCCAAGCATGACCCCTCTATGAATACTAAGATCATAGATAACTTCTTCATCTGTAACAAGCTCCATAAATTTTCCTATGGCATCTTTATTATCCGAATAGGGGTTTGCCATCATTATTTCCTCTATCGTTTGATACATTACATCGTTATAAGAATAATGTAAAGCAAAACCTGTTTCCGGATATTCGGTAACCAATTTTTGCTCTGAAGTTATATAATAGGAGAAAAAGTTGGGAGCACCGTTCAAAACCATAGGAATCTTAAATCCCATATCAGCATCAAGACCATATTCAAAGAAAAGGGTTCCCTTATCGTAATAGTCTTTTATTTCCGTAAGCATTTCGGTAAGCTCTGAGGAATTGATTTTTCCCGATGACAGCGATGCTTGAATGAATGGCTCAATAAAGTTTAATATCATCTGGGGGCGTCCCATGGCGTTCTCTTCGGCGTTGCTTTTGCTTATTTCATCGCATATTTTCCAAATGTTATCGAATGAAAGGAGCTTATCCTCAATGTTACCGAGAACATGGGAATATTTATCGTCAATTTTCACAAGATTGGGCATATAGAGGCTTAAAGGAATGCCGAAAATATGTCCCTCATATGACATCATTTCACGAACACCGTCATACATATTGTC
This sequence comes from Eubacteriales bacterium, assembly GCA_045605745.1. Classification (GTDB taxonomy): domain Bacteria; phylum Bacillota; class Clostridia; order Oscillospirales; family CAG-272; genus SIG710. The sequence continues at coordinate 2,194 of JAZUQN010000104.1, read as the reverse complement.
AAAATTATCGCTCACACCTTCAAATTCTTCAAGGGGGACATATACGCCCTTTTTCAGTGCAGAATCAAGAAATCCGTCTTTGTGTGGGGTATTCAGAAGATAGATATCGAAATCCGAATCCTTTGCAAGCAATTTTGTTTTTATTTTATTCTCATAGATCTCGGTATCATATTCTTGCCCAACATTGCCATATTGTACGATTTGTACCGGAATACCGTATTTACTTTCAAATTTTTCCTTTACCGAAGATAATCTTAAATGTGAGAAATTATCGGTATAGATAACAAGAGGGTCCTTATCGCTCTTAAGTTCGGTAATGACCACAGAATTTGAAATATTGTCCCATATTACGGCACATCCCGCACCAAGCAGAAATTTTTCTGTGCCATATTTATTCTCATAGCCTTCATAATCGCTTCGGTTAGCAAGCTCTATCGTTTCCTTAGTTTCAATATCATATTCCCATATTTGTTCGACCGTTCTCATGCCAATAAAGCTATTCTCCGAAGGAGAATATTCCGCATGAGCCAAAGCAAAGGGTAACAGCTCATGACTAAGCTGTTTGTCTTCGACCACATTATATTCATAAAGCTTACATACTTCCCCGTTTGACTTTGCGTAAGACAAAATAACGATTGTATTTTCATTTTTGAAGTCAGCGGATACTATATGGGAAAAGGAATCTTCTCCGCAATAGGTTCTGCCAAGCTTCTTGCTACTCCCATTTTCCAAATTGGCATAATAAAGATTGCTTTCGGGATAGCTTTTTCCCGTATCATTTGCTACCAATATGAAATGATTTTTATAAACGAAAATTCTATCAATACTTTCTGTGTTGAAATTACACTGAATATCTTTTTCAAGAGCCCCATTCGAATAAACATATATCATGTCTTCGTTTGCGCTGTATGTATATATTTTTCCGCTATCGGCATAAATGAAATCGGCAGATGCGGCATCACAATGCTCCGTTTCAGTGCCGTCACTTAAATCAAACAGCGTTATTTTGTCAGAATAAAGCAGATAAAGCGAAGCTCCATCTTCGGATATAGCCATATCCTTCACATCTGAAGGAATGTCAAAAACCGCAGAAGGAAGCGGTGAAGAGCTTGAATATACATCATTTTTTATCGAGGGACTATCAGTATTAGCTCCGCAAGAGACAAGACTTAATAACAATGCTGTAATTATAATTATTGTTATTGTTTTTTTTATTTTCATAATTTCTCCATAAAAGTTAGTGTCTTATGTAAAGGGGATTCGTCAGATCTTAATATTTAATGGTAATAAATAATAATCAATACGGACACAATATAAGATCATATATGCCGGCTGCAGGATGCTCTGCATGACAAGTGTGAGTGCCAATTGCCGAACTATACTGAGAACAATATGTACAATACTCTATTGTGAAATTGTAGTATTTCACAATCTGACAGGTGACAGGATGGAAATAACCGCCCCCATTTTCTCCCTGCCATGGGCAGTCACTTGTTGCTATATTCGCAAGTTCTCCGCATCTTTTGGAAAGAAATGAGCTTCCATGACTAGGGCATTGTCCAGCAAATGTTGTAATTGTGAATAACGAAAACAACATTGCAAGTGCGATAAATAATGACATATATTTGGTTAATATTTTTTTCATGTTGAAACTCCTTTCATATATCTCCTTTACATAAGTTTTGAGAGAGATATTCCCTCATAAAAGTAATCTCTAAGAAAATGTGAATTATCGGATTTTTTATGTTTTTTTGCGCAAATTTTTTGTTTTACTACTTTTTCGGCAAATTTTTTCTTTTTCAATCTTGTTATTCGCAGTTGTTTATGGCAATCCATTGACGGAATATCGGCAGTTTCCTAATAAAAGCGTTAGGTGGATGGGACATATGGCTCACCTCTCTTTCTGCTGTATATTCTTTTAGAGTGGGATAGTTCGCTTTCTCCTTCCATTGTGACAGGTGGCACCTTTCAAGATATAGACAGACTCCCCCCTTGTTAGTAGAAATTCAAAAAATCAGCCTTTCAGCTTATATAAAAGACTGCTCTTGCCGCATTTTTCACGGTATCGCTGTTCGGTTTCTATATAGCCTGCCTTGCGCAGATCCCGCAACGCTCGGCGTACAGTTGACTGTGACAGCTTCAAATCAGAGGCAATGGTGGGGATTGCCGGCCAACATTCCCCACGCTTGTTTGC
>JAZUQN010000103.1:0-20093 GCA_045605745.1 Eubacteriales bacterium | reverse complement strand
CATCCTCAAGCTCTATTTCCTTTGCGATAGTAACGCCATCGTTTGTGATAAGGGGAGAGCCGTATTTTTTGTCAAGAACAACATTTCTGCCCTTGGGGCCGAGAGTGATCTTAACTGTGTCCGCAAGCTTATCAACGCCGCGAAGAAGGGCGTTTCTTGCATCAATTCCATAAAGAATATCCTTTGCCATTTCAAATTACCTCCGAAAATTATTCTACAATTGCGAGAATATCGCCCTGTCTAACGATATTATATTCAACACCGTCACATTTTACCTCGGTGCCGGAATATTTGCTGACGATAACCTTGTCGCCAACCTTAACAGTCATTTCAACTTTATTGCCGTCAACAAGACCGCCCGGGCCGACAGCAACAACCTCAGCCATCTGCGGCTTTTCCTGTGCTGCAGTTGTGAGAATAAAGCCGGAATTGGTCTTTTCCTCAGCTTCCACTGCCTTGATAACAACACGATCGGAAAGTGGCTTAATTGTCATAATAAATTCCTCCTTGTATATAAAGATAAATTTTTAACTTTTAGCACTCGAAACAACAGAGTGCTAACCAACATAATATATTTTACACCATAATCATTAAAAATCAAGGGTTTTTTCCAGATTTAACATATAATTCACATTTTGTTTTCATAAAAATATAACACTATGTCGTTTTGTCTGCTAAAAAACAATCTGTAATACTTTTTTTAGGCTGCGAGTATATTTTATTGTGATAAGCATTGCATTTAGCTTAATTGGAGGAAAGATGTTTAAGCTTTTTGAAAGATATATAATGGGCATGGCTGTACCGATAATGCATATAGGTATCGGGGTATTTTTTCTTATTTAACTCGGTTTCTTTTTTTTCGCAAAGCCAAAGAAGGTATTTTCTTCTCTTTTCGGTAAAGGAAACGGCGGCGGTGCCTCGGGTTTTTCTGCACTGACAGTTGCCCTTGCAGGCACTCTGGGCGTTGGAAATATTGTTGGAGTTGCAAGCGCAATAATGATGGGCGGTGCAGGCTCGGTGTTTTGGATGGTGGTCAGTGCTTTTGCGGCAATGGTACTAAAATACGCTGAGATAGTTTTGGCACATCGCCATAGAAGGTCAAGCAAATTTGGCTCGTGCGGCGGAGCTATGTATTATATTGAAGATTTTTTAGGCGGAAAAATTGGCAAAACTGTTGGCGGTATTTTCGCTGTTTTTTGCATAATGAATGCCTTTTCAATGGGGTGTATGCTCCAATCAAATGCAGTTGCAGTGTCATTTTCCCAGCTTGGCATTTTACCGCCGGTGGTCATCGGCTTCATTCTTGCACTTCTATGCGGTGCAGTTATATTAAAGGACATTCACGATATTTCTCCACTGACTAAAATCGTGATTCCGGCAATGACCCTAATTTATATCGTCATATCAGCAATTGTTATTTGTCGGTTTGGTAGTGAACTCGGAAATATTATCAAGCTAATATTCAATGATGCATTTTCGATGAAGAGTGCTTCAGGCGGTATTTTGGGATATATTCTTTCAGGACAGATAAGATATGGTTGCATGAGAGGATTGCTTTCAAACGAAGCCGGCTGCGGCACTGCTCCTATTGCCCACGCCTCCACAAAAGCAAAAATCGCCGCAGAGCAAGGAGTTTGGGGGATAATCGAGGTCTTTGTTGATACCGTTCTTCTATGCACTCTAACGGCTTTTTCTATTCTTTTGGTATTTGGTGAAGGAGCACATAATTTTTCTGCAGGGGACGAGATGAAGCTTGTTATATCAGCATACGGAGCCGTTCTCGGGCGGCTTTCAGCGCCCCTACTTTCAGTGATGGTGTTCTTTTTCGCATTTGCAACAATAATCTGCTGGGCCTATTATGGAGTAATGACGATAAAATATTTCACCAAAGGAAAGCAGCTTGAAGCGTGCTTTAAAATTGCATATATTCTCTGCATTTTTGCCGGAACCTTTCACCTTGGTGAATTTGTTTGGCAGATATCCGACATCGCCCTCTCGGGAATGACTATTATCAATTTAATCATTCTTTTCCTTATGCGTAAAGAGATAAAATCGGAAACAAAATCAAGATTTTAGGTCGAGCAAAATGATAAATAATCAGTGATGGTATGTTAAAATGCAAATTTTGATTTGTCGGGGAGCTGTGTTTTCACAAAAAATAGCACACTGCTTTCGTCTGTGATAATCGATTGCTAAGCAGAATTTTCGCAGTGCGCTCTTGTTAGTAAAACGGCAGCTCCCCCATAAACTCCTGTTTAGAATTCAGAGACTAAATGAGTAAAAGGCAGCGCTGGTGGCGCTGCCTTTTCTACTTATGTAGTCAATCATTTTTTCCTTCAACAGTTAAAATCTCAACATCGTCTCTTGAACATATGACAAACTTCGATCGCTTGCCATACTTAATACCGGTCATAAGAAACACAGATCTTTCTGCACAGTCAATAACAGTTCGTCTTATATGAACCTGCGCCTCACTCCAACTGCTAATTCTTTTTTCATCATATTTGCTTGCAGACATAAAAGCAATATCATATCTATATCTTTTGATATAATCTTCTGTTTCACTTCCAAGTACACATTTTTCACGATGAAAATAATTTCCGCCCGCCATTTTAACATCCATCTCCATCGCACCAAGCCTTGCCATAACAATTGATGAATTTGTCACAATTTTAAGATTCTTAAAAGGCTCAAGAAAAGGAACAATATAACAACAGGTAGATGAATTATCGATAAATATCATCATTCCGTCTTCAATATACTCTACAGCTTTTTGAGCAAGCAAAATTTTTTCTTCTTTATCTGCGTCAGTTCTCACATCAAAAGAACGAAAAGACACTCCGGTTCTAATGACAACTCCGCCTCTGAACTGTGTCACAGCATCGTTCTTTTTCAACTCTTGTACATCACGTCTAACCGTCATCTCGCTAACACCAAGCGCTTTGGCAATTTCAAGAACAGACATTCTCTTATAGCGTATAAGGTCAAGGATCTTCTCTTGTCTATCTGTATATTTCTTCATATGCCCTCCAGGTCTTAAAACAGATCTAACTATATTTTAGCATAATAATTTCAAAAAAACAACCCACAAACAAAAAAAGGCAGCAAAGACTGCCTTTTTTTATTTATCCTAATAATATGTCCGTTGCAAGCATAATGCAGAACCCAACAAGCAAAGCATATGTTGCCCCTCTTTCATGTCCGTGAGCATGAGTTTCAGGTATCATTTCATCACTGACTACATATAGCATAGTTCCGCCGGCAAATGCAAGAGCAAAAGGAAGGATAGCAGATGCGATACTAACAGCAAAATATCCTATAAAGGTTCCTATCACCTCAACAAGCCCCGTCAGCATAGCAAGCGCAAGGGTCCTTTTGGGCTTCACCCCGGCTGCAAGCATAGGTCCGATAATAACCATACCCTCGGGAATATTTTGCAGCGCAATACCACCGGCAATGATGATAGCCTTTGAGGTATCACCGGCACCAAAGCCAACGCCTGCGGCAATACCCTCCGGCAAATTATGTATAGCTATCGCCATAACAAAAAGCATTACTCGGCTAAGATCTGCATTGTGATGAGTTTCAGAATCTGCGCCTGCCATTTTGTGGAGATGGGGAACCAACTTATCAATCAGATTCAGGCAAAGCGCCCCCGCAAATATTCCCACAACAGTAATTAAAAGACCAAATTTGCCTCCATATTCAAGAGAAGGCAAAATAAGTCCCAAAACAGCTGCCGAAAGCATTACTCCCGCAGCAAAAGACAGGACAATATCAGAAAATGTGTGAGACAGCTTTTTAAATATAAATCCTATAACTGCTCCAAGTGCGGTTGCGCCTCCAACGCCCAGTGCAGTAAGCAAAACAATTTCCATTTTTCCCCCTATATAAGATATCCACAGACAAGAACATCGCCTGTGGATATCTGATTATTTTTTATACCTCGCTAAAGCTATCCTTGCCAACTCCACAAAGGGGACAAGCAAAATCTACGGGGAGATCCTCAAATTTTGTGCCGGGAGCAATTCCGTTATCGGGATCGCCGACAGCCTCATCGTATTCCCATCCGCAAGCATCGCAAACATATTTTTTCATATCTTTTTTCCTCCATTTATTCTATTATATTCAGGCTATAGTGCCAAAAACAACTTAAATTTCGCTCTTCCACAAGCCGTGAAGATTGCAGTAAGCATAAACTGCAATGGGCTTTTCATCGCTCAGTGCAAAGGTCAGCTTAGGTTCCTCTCCGGGCAAGAGATTCTTTCTCTGTCCGCCACGGTCTGTCTGAAGATACACCCATGTAATGCTGTGCTCCTCTGTCATTGGGTGTGCCACAGAACCAACATCCACCTTAACCGTGTTGCCCTCCACAAGGACCACGGGAATATGTTTTTCACGGCTGGCCTCAACCGTTCCCGCCTCCAGCTTTGTCATTTTCTGACCACAGCACATAAGTGGTACCCCTGCATCATGGATCATTCCAACGATATTTCCACAATGCTCACAAATATAAAATCTTGTCTCTTTCATAATTTATATCCTCCAAATTTAATAATTTAAAAGCATTTACCGTTCTTGCAATCCTCTGCAGCTCCGCCTCTATAGCAAAGCTCATTTTCACATTTTCCGTTTGCAAAAAGATCAATAAGGTTTTTTACAGTGGTTTCAGCAATGTTTGAAAGAGCCTCCTCTGTTAAAAACGCCTGATGGGATGAAACGATCACATTTGGCATAGAAATAAGCCTTGCAAGAACATCATCATCAAGGATATGCCCGGAATAATCCTCAAAAAAGAAATCCGATTCTTCCTCATAAACATCAAGGCAGGCAGCGCCAACCTTACGACTCTTTATTGCCGCCAAAAGAGCCTCAGCATCAACAAGCGCTCCTCTTGAGGTGTTCAATATAACAACCCCGGTCTTGCATTTTTCGAGGGAACCCTCATCTATTATATGATAGGTATCCTCTGTGAGTGGGCAATGAAGGGATATTATATCACTGCCGGCAAAAAGCTCATCAAGTGAAACATATCTAATGGTATCACCGTTATCAAGCCCATCTGTCTGATATTTATCATATGCCAAAACATTCATTCCAAATCCTCGGCAAATATCAATAAACACCCTGCCAATTCTTCCGGTACCGATAATGCCAACAGTTTTTCCGTGAAGATCAAAGCCTGTCATGCCTGAAAGACTGAAATTAAAATCTCTTGTGCGTATATACGCTTTGTGAATCCTTCTGATAGATGTGAGAAGCATGGCCATAGTGTGCTCTGCCACAGCATATGGCGAATATGCAGGAACTCTTAAAACATGAATGCGTCCATATGCATACTTCATATCCACATTATTAAAGCCTGCGCATCTGAGAGCAACAGCCTTAACTCCGTTTTCAACAAGAAGGTCTATAACCTTGTCATTCACCGTGTCGTTAACAAAAACGCAAACGCCGTCATAACCGGAAGCAAGATTTGCAGTATCTTCATTCAGCTTTGTTTCAAAATATTTAAATTCCACACCGTTTTCGGAGCCAAATTTATCAAATGATGGCTTGTCATAGGGTTTGGTGTCAAAAAATGCAATTTTCATTTAAAATCTCCTTGATTTTGCATTATCATTATAGTATAATTATTTAAAAGTGTATGTTGAATTTTCAACAAAAGGAGAAAAATTTTGAAGAATTATTTAGAAATCTTAAAAAAATGTCCCCTTTTCAACGGTATTGATGATGATAATCTTATCAAAATGTTGACCTGCCTTGGCGCAAGGATCCGTATGTTCGATAAAAAGTGTACTATTTTGTCAGAGGGATCGGTTGCCAGATACATTGGTATAGTTTTGTCGGGATCAGCTCATATTATTCAAATCGACTATTGCGGAAACCGAAATATTCTCTCGGAAATTCAGCCCACGGAGGTTTTTGCAGAGGCGTTTGCTTGTGCAGAAATTTCCTCACTTCCGGTTGCTGTTATTGCAAATGAGCCGGCAGAAATAATGTTTATCGATTGCAATCATATTCTTCATGTTTGTGAAAACAATTGCGGATTTCACAGACAACTGATATTTAATCTTATGAAGGATCTGGCTTCAAAAACCATCCTGTTCCACCAAAGAATTGAAGTTACATCCAAAAGAACAACCAGGGAAAAGCTAATGACATATTTGATGTTCCAAGCTAAAAAAACCGGCAGCAACAGCTTTGACATATCATTTAACCGTCAAGAGCTTGCAGATTTTCTGGAGGTTGACAGAAGCGGCCTTTCATCAGAGATCAGCAAGCTGAAAAAAGAAGGACTTATAGATTGCGAAAAAAATCATTTCGTGATACTTTGATCTTCTGCATTAAAAATAGCTTTTTTAAAGCTTATGATAGGTAAAGTATGTGTATGAAATATCACCGCTGAATTTTTCAACTATCTCTTTTTCATATAAACTCTCATCAAAATAAGGGAAAAAAGTATCGCCGCCAAAATCACCGTCTATCTCGGTTATATATAGCTTATCACATATAGGCAGTGCTTCTTCATAAACTCCTGCTCCGCCTGCAATATAAATATTTTGTGAGCCGGCGCTTCTGAGTGCATCCGAAAGACAGCTTTCCGTATGACAGTTTTCTCCCAAAAAATTTGCACTTTTTGAAAGAACTATAGTCTCTCTGCCCGAAAGAGGTCTGCCTATCTCCTCATAGGTGCGCCTCCCCATTATCACGGTGTTCCCCATTGTCAGATCTTTAAATCTTTTTTGCTCGCCCTCAATTTTCCATGGTATTCTTCCATTCTTGCCAATTGCTCGTTTTTTATCATAAGCAACAATCAATGCTAACATTTTTTCTCCTCAACCAATTGCCGATCGTATATCGGAAATATCTTTTTTCTGATTTAAATACTGTTTTGGTGTCACTCCAAATTTTCTTCTAAAGCATCGAATAAGACCGCTTGAATCGCAAAGTCCGCATCGTTCTGCTGCCTCCTGCTCGGTCATTCCCTCCGAAAGAAGCTTTAACACATTTTTTAGCCTACAGTGAATAATGTAATCATTCAAGGTGCTTCCGGTATACTTTTTAAATGCTGTCATTAAGGTCGTCCTGCATATGTGCATTTCAGAAGCAAGCATTGCAGCCGTTAGCTTTTCAGGATAATGAGCATCTATGTATGAAAGTGACCTTATAATGTAAGGTGGAATATCCGAAAATTTGTTCTCACCCTTTTTGAAAAATTCATCAATATGTGAGAGCAAATAAAAAACAAGTAGCTTTTTTCTGAAAGCATTTTTTTCGCTTTCAATATTGTCGAGCATAGTTCTGCAAAAATCCTTTTGATCCTGTGAAATTTTTATTATCCTGCCATTTTCGCCAAAAATCGAAAGCAACTTTTCCTTTTCAGAAAAGCTATCAGAAATCAAGGATTTTGCAAAGAGCAAATAAATGCGATTGTATAAAGTATCGGGCTTGCAAGAAACAAAATGTGGTGTACCCGGTTTTGCAAGTACAATATAACTACCAATTCCCTCCTCTGCTCTGTCTGACAGCAGAATATTTACATTACCCGAAAGTATAAAATTTATTTCAAAGAAATTATGCTCATGAAAATCTGCAACCGATGTATAGTAACCTTTTTTGCGGTCAACCAAAACATCCTGCCAAACTCTACCATATCCATAATCGTATTTCATCTTCCTTCCTCCCTCCCATACATTTTTATTTTATCATATATATGAATCATTTACAACAAAAAAAGAAAAAAATCTTTCAACTATTTTTCAAATATGAACGATTTGACAACAACGTTGAATAATAATCCATTGATTTATGGCAAATCATGGTGTATAATATTATAAAAAACAGGGAGAGAATAAGATGAGCTACATAAAATATCCAGTAGATAAAATTGAAAAACTTTGCACAGATGCGTTTATTAAATTTGGTTTTTCCGAAAAGGATGCAAAGCAGATAACAGATGTTCTTTTGCTTGCAGATCTTTATGGTATAAAATCGCATGGAACTCAGCGGCTTATACGCTATCATAAAGCCATCGAAAACGGATGCGTCAAGGTTGATTCAAAGCCTGAGGTCGTTTTTGAAACCCCTGTTTCTGCAGTTATTGACGGCCATGCAGGTATGGGACAGCTTGTTTCTGTTTTTGCCATGAATCTTGCTATTGAAAAAGCAAAAAAGGTTGGCATGGCGATGGTTTCAGTAAGGAACTCAAATCATTTTGGCATCGCTGGCTATTATTCAAAAATGGCTTGTGACCAAGGCATGATTGGTATTGCCGCCACAAACTCAGAATCAATCATGGTGCATACAAACTCAAAGCAAGCAATTCTCGGATCAAATCCGATAGCTTTTGCTATGCCTGCCGACCCATATCCATTTTGGTTTGATGCAGCAACAACAGTTGTTCCAAAGGGAAAGCTTGAGGTATACAATAAAGAAAGCAAACCTCTCGGAGATGGCTGGGCCGTTGATGAAAGCGGAAAAGAAAGCAAGGATGCAGCGCGTGTTATTGGCTGCATAGACGGCAAAAGTGGCGTTGGCGGAATACTTCCGCTTGGTGGATTTGGCGAAACAAGCGGCGGTCACAAAGGCTATGGCTATAGTATGATATGTGAACTGCTCAGCTCTATCACATCCGGTGGTGCAACTTCAAATCACCATGTAAGAGCAAAAGGACAAGGCGCCGGAACCTGCCATTCATTTATTGTTATCGACCCAAATATTTTCGGAGATGCCGATGAAATGAGAAAGAATCTTTCGGTATTTTTGCAGGAGCTTCGCGATGCAAAACGAGCAGATGAAAATTTACCGATATACACTCACGGAGAAAAAGAGTTTATCAGCTATAAAAAGCATATAAAGGAAGGTCTTGATGTCAACATAAGCACAATTTCGGAAATGAAACGCACTTGTGATTTTCTTGGCCTTGACAGCAAAGAATATCTTGGTGAGATCGATACTTCTGAAGCAAAGCAAAGCACATATGATAATATTTACGAATAATTTGTCTATAAAAAGGCTGAGCAGCAAAAACTCAAACTTTTTCAAAAAATGATTATCAAATTAGTATCACTCAATTTTCTACTAATAACTTGCCGCTTTTCTTTTTAATTAAAAAAACACGATATATTCATATGTAAAACGGATGCACTACCACTTGGTAAAAGCATCCGTTTTATTTTTCAGTTTAAATATTTATCCTTTCGAGGGAAAAGCTGGGTTATATTGGTAATAGTTCTTTGAGTTCAATTTGTCTCGCACAAGTCCCATGGCTTCGCCGAAGCGCTGGAAATGGACTATTTCCCTCTCTCTCAGGAATTTTATAGGATCCATTACATCCGGATCGTCTACAAGCTTCAGAATATTATCATAAGTGGTTCTTGCCTTTTGCTCTGCACCCATATCTTCTGTCAGATCGGTTATGGGATCGCCCTTCGATTGCAAATATGCAGCGGTAAACGGTACGCCAGCAGCAGAGGCGGGATATATTCCCGTTGTATGATCAACAAAATATGCATCAAATCCCTCCGCTTTCAGTTGTTCTACAGTCAAGTTCCTCGTAAGCTGACGAACTATAGTTCCAATTATCTCAAGATGCGCAAGCTCCTCCGTACCTATATCGGTAAGAAGTCCCGCAACTCTTGGGTCAGGCATAGTAAATCGCTGAGAGAGGTATCTAAGCGAAGCACCAAGCTCACCATCAGGTCCGCCATACTGAGAAAGTATCACCTTTGCAGCTCTCGCATCGGGATTTTTTATCTTAACCGGATACTGTAATCTTTTCTCATATTCCCACATCAGCAATTACCCCCATTTCCATTTTCCCAAGGCATATAGCCTGCATTCCAAAGCCATTTATCGCTATCGTTTATGCTATATGCATCAAGAGGACCATATTTTTCAGTAAATGAATCTAAAAGTTCTTTTCTCATTTTCATATACTGCTTTATCATTTCAAGGGCTTCTCTGCAGTTTGGATGAGTGTCAAGATAAAGTCTTAGCTCATCTATCGAAAAGCTGATTTTGTTTATCTCCTCAAGGTCTTTCGCTCTTGAATACATATTGTTATCTTGTCTCAGCATCTTCCACCTCCATAGGGCAGATTAAGGCCCTTAAAAAGCGTACCGTTTCTGTGTGCATCCTCGGGATCATAGAGTCCCTCAAAGACCTGATCCACAACATATGCCATTGCAAGAACCATTGGCTCCTTGGTGCCACCGCATCTTTCTCTCATGCCGCTTTCACAGCCGTCATTACACGAGGGTTGCTGCTCCCTCACGGTCTGTTGACGCCGACTGCATGATGCTCCGCCGGCAAAAGTCGGAGCATATCTGTAGTTTCTGTCATTTTGCATCAGTTTTCTCCTTTGTGACGCTTGGTCTCATTTTTGCGTCTACTTTTATTTTATGTCGAATTTTGTTTTTTGTGAAAATCCAATACCATAATCTAATAAATGTGTGAGAAATATCCTTAACTACCTTGGCAAAATACACAAATTTTTCAATATGTATGGAAATGAGAGAATTTTTGATGTATAATAAAGAATAAAACACTACAGTCCTCAAAACACAACCGTGTTTTCTTATGATAATTGTAAAAGAAAGGACCCTTTTCTTACAAAGGCAAAGTAAAAAATATGAATATAGCAATAATGGGATGCGGTAAGATAGGATCAACTATTTTATCAAATCTTGTTTCAGAGGGACATAATGTTGTTGCGATAGACAACGATCCCTTGGTTATCGAAGAAATGACAAATATTTATGATGTTATGGGTGTTTGCGGAAACGGCGTCGATTGCGACACGCTGACCGAGGCAGGCATAAACAAATGTGAGCTTTTCATTGCTTCAACAGGCTCTGACGAGCTAAATATGCTTTCTTGCTTTGTTGCAGACCGCATGGGAGCACTGCATACAATTGCAAAAATAAACAATCCTGAATATAACGACCAAAGCCTGGGCTTTATGCAAAAAGAGCTTAATCTCTCCCTTTCGGTAAATCCTGAACTACTTGCCGCAAAAGAAATATATAATGTCCTAAAACTCCCATCTGCTGCGAAAATCGAAACCTTTTCGGGCAGAAGCTTTGAAATGGTTGAGCTGATACTAAAGTCCGATTCCCCACTTGATGGAATGAGTCTAATTGAGCTCAGAAAAAAATATCAAGCTGCATTTCTTGTTTGCGTTGTTCAGCGCGGAGACGAGGTTTATATTCCGGATGGTAACTTTGTGCTTAAAAGCGGAGACAGAATTGCCTTGACAGCTTCGCCAACTGAAATTCAAAAGCTTATGAAAATGCTTGGGCTTATGAAAAAACAGGCAAGAAATGTGATGATCCTCGGTGCAAGCAAAACAGCTTTTTATCTTTCAAAAATGCTTCTTTCAGGCGGAAGCTCTGTGAAGATTGTTGAGTTAAATCAGGAAAGATGCTTGGAATTTTGCAATGCTCTTCACGGTGTTTCCATGATTCTTGGTGACGGTGCAAATCAGGAACTATTGCTTGAAGAGGGGTTAACTTCGATGGACGCTTTCATAACTCTTACAGGCACAGATGAGGAAAATATACTTCTATCATTTTTTGCTTCTGCGCAAAATGTTCCAAAAGCAATTTCAAAGGTCAATAGAAGCGAATTTGCCACAATGGCAGAAAAGCTTGGGCTTGACTGCATAATATCACCGAGAAAAACCGTTTCCGACGTAATTGTCAGATATGCAAGAGCCCTGCAAAACTCTGAGGGCAGCAGCAATGTTGAAACACTTTATAAGATAATGGATGGAAAAGCAGAGGCATTGGAATTTTCCGTGGGTTCGGATTTCAGCCTTGTGGGTATTCCTCTAAAGGATATGTCGCTTAAAAACGGCATACTCATCGGTGGAATAATAAGAGCAAGAAAAACCATAATTCCAAGGGGCGACGATGTTATTCTTGCAGGTGATAAGATCATAGTTGTGGCAGCAGGTCAGAGACTTGATGATCTTGCAGATATAATAGATAAGGCAAGGTGACATAATGAATCGAAAAATGGTGTTCCACACAACGGGGCAGATAGTTTTGACCGAAGCACTGATGCTTGTTTTGCCAACAATTGTATCTCTTTTATATAGGGAAAAATGTGCCATCTCATTTTTAATCTCAATAGCATCAGCACTCCTGCTCGGTGCGTTTCTCCTTATTGCTTTTAAACCCAAAAATCCTGTTATATATGCAAAAGAGGGTTTTCTAATCGTTTCCCTTGCTTGGATTCTTCTGTCAGCCATAGGTGCACTTCCCTTTTATATAAGCGGCGAGATACCATCATATATTGATGCATTCTTTGAAACAGTCAGTGGATTCACAACAACAGGAGCATCAATTCTAACGAATATTGCAGAAATGAGCCACGGATTACTGTTTTGGAGAAGCTTTACCCATTGGGTTGGCGGAATGGGTGTGCTTGTTTTTGTAATGGCTATCATACCAAACATTTCCGACCGATCGATTCACATTATGCGAGCAGAGATGCCGGGACCTATTATCGGCAAGCTTGTTCCAAAGGTCAAGGAAACCGCAAAAATCCTGTACCTGATATATATAGCAATGACTCTTATGCAGATACTCCTTTTGCTCTTTGGAGGAATGAACCTATTTGAAAGTATGATTCACTCTTTCGGAACAGCAGGAACCGGAGGTTTTGGAATTAAAGCTGACAGCATTGCCTCCTACAGCCCCTATCTACAGTGGGTCATTGCAATTTTTATGATGATATTCGGTATAAACTTCAATCTTTACTATCTCATGCTTATAAAAAGATTTAAAAATGCATTTTCAAGCATTGAGCTTTGGGTTTATGTATTTATAATTGTCCTGAGTACCACTGTTATCACGCTCAATATTTTGCCATCAATAGAAAGCATTAATAATTCTGTTCGTGCTGCATTTTTTCAGGTTTCATCTATCATCACAACCACAGGATATTCTAGTGTAGATTTTAATTTGTGGCCCGGATTTTCAAAAGGAATTTTGCTTATTCTTATGTTTATCGGCGGATGTGCCGGATCAACCGCTGGCGGTTTCAAGGTTTCCCGAGTTGTCATTATTTTGAAAATGATACGCCGAGAAATAAAGAGACTTATACATCCGCGCAGTGTCAGTGCTGTACAATTTGAGGGCAAACCTCTGGAAGAAAAAACGCTTAACAGTGTTGGGCTATACTTGGCAATATATGTATTTTGTTTCTTCTCAATTTTTCTGCTTCTGTGCATCGACCCCTTTGATGTTGAAACAAATTTCACAGCTGCAGCAGCATGCTTTAATAATGTGGGCCCCGGTTTTGCCGGAGTCGGTCCAATGTCAAGCTATGCAGGTTATTCATCTATGTCTAAATTACTTTTATCTTTTGCGATGCTTCTTGGCAGGCTTGAAATTTTCCCACTTTTAATCGCCCTCTCCCCTGCTACATGGATAAAAAAATAAAGATTGCTATCGCACACGATTTAGTGTGCGATAGTTTTTTAATTATTTAAACAGGAGTTTATCAAGCTGTTGCCGAGGCTAACTTGTTAAAGTTTTGATAAAACTTTTGGGGAAATTTTTGGGAGCCGGCGTTGTCGCCTCGTCGCCTCCGCAGAGGCGAAAAAACTTAAGCGGCATTTTTTTGCCATACGATTTTGACGAATAAACGGACATATTTTCTATTAAAATATGTCAAGCGATGCAATGAGAAATTCCTAAAACCGATAAACTTCACGCATCGTGACTTTTCTTTGGGCCTTTAGTGTCAAAGAAAAGCGGAGAAGCGCATGAGATAAATAATCCTCTCTTCTTTTTTGCTCATGCCGCATGGCAGTACCTTTGGCGTGCCCCAAAGGTACCAAAAGTCACTTAGAGGGAAACTGTGTTTCCCTCTAAGAACTCCCTTCCTTAGCACTGCCAACGCTCCCTCGAAAATGCAATTCTGCATTTTCTTATGTCGCTGTGCATCATTCTGTCCCTCCTTTTTGCGCCAAAAAGCACCGGCGCAAAAAGGGTGTGAGGAACCGCACACTGCTTTCGTATGTGATAAGCGATTGCTACGCAGAATTTTTGCAGTGTGCTATTTTTTGTGAAAAGGCAACTCCCCGATAAATTAAAATTTATCTTTCAAATAAAAATGCGCTGTGTTAAAAACACAGCGCATTTTTCTATTTAATTATCACTTGTTATAGTGTCTATCAAGCAAAATTGCTCTTGATTCCGCAAGATCATAGATAAATTCATCCGTCATAAATACATCTGCTTTGTACATCATATCAAGTGAAATAGGATTATCAGTCCATCCACTCCAAAAAACTATCCAGCCCATATTCAAGCCTGCTTCAGCAACCTTTTTAACATGATGAAGAGCCATTTCTCCATTATAAGAAAGCAGCGGATCCGGATTTCTAAGTCCTATCGACTCGTCACCGCCGGGACCAAATTCACCATATACAACAGGCAGCTGCTTTGTCATAGTCTTCTTGTTTTCTGTGGTGCTTCCGGTATATTTACCCGCAAGTCTGGACCAAACATCCGTATATCCTGTATCAAGCAGCTCGGGCAGTTCATTATTCAAAACATTTCTGTTGGTATACCAGTCGATTCCCACAACCTCAACATAATCGTCGCCGGGATAATATTTCATAACATCATAAGCGGATGAGGTTGAACCATCCTTTGCGTAGTTTGGCGAATAAACCCAAATCAAATTGTCAAGACCTCGTGTGCCAACGAGATAATCATAAGTGAATTTCCAAAGCTTTGCAAAATATTCTGCCGAAACATCCTTCTCATATAATACCATATCACCTAATTTGTATTGTTTTTTAGGTATACTTGCACCGCAGAACCAGAAATATGCTCCGTTTGTCTCGTGATAAGGTCTCCAGAATATCGGAACGCCCCTATCCTTCATAAGCTGTAGAAAATCACCGATTGCCCCAAGCTCTGTCATAAAGTTTTCATTTATAACATTTCCGCTGGTGAAAAGCTGATCCCATTTTTCTATTGTATCAAGTGTTCCTCGGTAAACGCCGTTAGCAAGGCTCTCGTCATCAGCTTCAGGGTCAGGATTTGTCATATGGGCACACATTGTTATAAGACCGCCCTGCTTTGCATACTCGGCAAATTGATCGGCGAGATTTGAAACAATGCTATCCTTATTAGGATCATTTACATATCCTCTGTATCCAACAGAAACATCGTAGCTTAGCACCGCAGGAAGCTCTTTTGTATTTTCAAGAAGCTTTGTGAGATTGTTTTTCACCGTCTCTTTACTATATCCAATATGCTGTCCTGAAAGAATGTGATCCGGGTCATTATATATCTCAGTCAAGTATTCGAGAGCTTCTTCTCTTGTGTAAATATAATTCGGGTCAGCGCCAAGATCGATCAGATCCTGAATAAATGCCATTTCATTATTATTGAGAACGCCTTGTCCTGCATCTATTGTAGCCTTGCAAGCAGAGGTAAGATCCTTAGATTTCTGAATGGAATAGTATGTGCGCTCGTCACCCGTCTCATCATTACGAACTGTAACAAATGCCCTGTTCATAATTCTGTTTGATACTCGGGAAGCTACAACATTTCCGTTTTCATCCTCAAAGCCAACGGCTACATTGGCAATTCTTACAATGCCGTTTTGCGGCAACTCAAGAAGCATACCAACGCATTTCTTGCCTTCATAAATAACCGACTTTTTAGCTTTAATAAAATCGATATCGAGAATCGGATCTATTCCATAATAATTTGCGCCAAGAATGCCGGCTTCAACAACGGTATAACCCTCAATATCAAAGGCAGTTGTGTCATATTCAAATATCGCACGCAAACCCTGATAATCGGCAACTCTAACCATATATCCAACAAAATTGTGCAAGGTCTTTGCATAAAAAGCTTCACCTTGTTTTACCGGTTTTGTCTGACGAAGAGCTGTGCAGGTTTCATCCTCATACAAAATATATGTTGCATTACCAATAGAAAGCTCGTGATCAAAATCAAAACCTTCAACAATTTCAATGCTATCAATTTTTTTGTCATCGATATAAATCGGCACAGAAAGTGGGTCAATGGAGTTAACAGCATAATTTTTTGTTGTTTCTGTTGTCACTTGCTCGCCTGTTTCGCTGTTTGTTGTGGTTTTCTTTGTGGTTATTGAATAATTTTCATGCTCAAGTGCCCAGCTATTTGCAGGGCTTCCTCTTTTTGCTGAAATCGAAAAGGTAGAAACGTCGTTCACGCTTGTGCCGCAGTTATGAAAAGCGTGGGCAAAAAATGTTCCATCTCCGCCCTTTGTAATCTCTCTGTCAACCAATACCGTTTCACCCTCGAAATATACTGCTTTCAAGGCAGTAAGATTTCTGAACGTAAGAGGATTGATCTTTTTGCAGCTTTGGGGAATATAAAGGGTTTCTATCTTATCATTGCCCTTTAGAAATTCAGCATAAAGCGAGTAAGCACCAGTGTTTGGCAATATAATATTTTCAAGATTCTTGCAACCATCAAAAGTATAACCTTCAAATTTTGTGATGCCACTTAAATCAAAGGTTCCTTCAACCGGTGTATTTCCCTTTCGATAGAGGGTTTTAAGAGCTGTACATCCTTCAAAAACAGCACTGCCCAAAGCCTCAACATTAGCACCGAGCTCAACTGTTTCTATCGCCGAATTTCTAACAAAGGAAGCTGTATCAAGCGTTTTTATATTGTCACCGACATAAACTTTTGTAAGAGTATTAAGATATGCACTCCATTTTGTTTGGTTATAGGTAGAATAGCCAACATTTGTGCCATCCTCCTTCAGATTTTTAAAGGTATCGCCTGTTCCAAAAATGTTCATCGAATATGTCTTTCCATCTTCGTTTGGAACGATCTCCCAATAAACATTGCTGTCTTCACCGCAATGACCGGTAAGCTCTGCTTCAGCTGAATATTCCGGTGTGTATTCGGTTGCAAAAGCAGTGAATACAAGTGCAGCAAAGGCTACAAAAAGGGCAAGAAACAGATACGCTGTTTTCTTCAAATTCATAGTGTACTCCTTTATAATTTGATAAAAAAGCAATTTTTATTATTATGATAGCAGATGTTGCCCGTTTTTAAGCCCAATTTGAACACATCTTTTTATCAAAATAATTGCTTAGAATAAATTTTACCATATATAAAATTATTTGTCAAGCAAATACAGCCTTCAATCGGCTTTAATTTTTAAAAAAGAAAAAGCGGAGAAGCAAAATAGCTACTTCTCCGCTAAATCTTATTGAATTTTAGTTATGCGATGCTGTCATCATCAGAAAAATCAATACCTGTATGCTCAACCTCGATTTCGCGGTATTTATCCATACCTGTTCCAGCCGGGATAAGCTTACCGATAATAACATTTTCCTTAAGACCGATAAGATGGTCGATCTTGCCCTTGATAGCCGCATCTGTAAGAACCTTTGTGGTCTCCTGGAATGAGGATGCAGAAAGGAAGGACTCGGTTTGAAGAGCTGCCTTTGTAATACCGAGAAGCTCTCTTGTTCCCTCAGCCATCTGAAGGGTTACACCCTCAGCCTTTGCTCTTGCCTCAAGCTCGTTGTTTGCATCTTCAAATTCACCGATATCGATGAGAGAGCCAACAAGAAGGTCTGTATCACCCGGATCATCAACTCTGATTTTACGAGTCATCTGACGAGCAATAATCTCAACGTGTTTATCGTTGATATCAACAGACTGAGAACGGTAAACGCTATGGGTTTCACGGATGATATAATCATAAACCGCATCAAGACCCTGAATACGCTTGATATCGGCAGGGCTCTTCGAACCCTTTGTAAGAGCCTGGCCAACCTCAACATGATCACCGTCATTTACAGTGATAGCCCAACCGTAAGGAATGGGGTATTTAACAGGCTCAAGTGTTTCATCCGACTGAATAATTATCTCGGTTGTATGAGTAGATTCGCTGAGTCTTGTGTGCACAGTGCCGCTGACCTCTGCCATAATGGCAGCCTTCTTAGGAGTTCTTGCCTCAAAGAGCTCCTCAACTCGAGGAAGACCCTGAGTGATGTCAGAACCTGCAATACCACCGGAGTGGAAGGTTCTCATGGTAAGCTGTGTGCCGGGCTCACCGATAGACTGAGCAGCGATGATACCAACAGACTCACCAACGCTTACAAGCTTGCCTGAAGCAAGGTCTGCACCGTAGCAACGGGCGCAAACACCGTGCTTAGCATGACACTGGATAAGAGTTCTTATATAAACCTGTTCAATTCCCGCATCGATGATCTTCTTAACGTCTTCATCATCCATCATTACGTCATCTTCAACAAGAACCTCTCCTGTTTGAGGATGAACAACGGGACCCATTGTAAATCTACCCCAAAGTCTGTCGCGAAGAGGCTCAATGACATTGCCCTCTTCGTTTAGGATATCGCTAACCCAAGCACCCTTTGTGGTATCACACTTGTCCTCACGAACTATAACATCCTGAGAAACATCAACAAGACGTCTTGTCAGATAACCGGAGTCTGCAGTACGAAGAGCGGTATCGGAAAGAGATTTACGAGAAGACTTAGCACCCATAAAATACTCAAAAATCTTCATACCCTCACGGAAGTTTGACTTGATCGGGATCTCCATGGTCTTACCTGTTGCAGAGAACATAAGTCCGCGCATACCGGCAAGCTGACGCATCTGGGCCATAGAACCACGGGCACCGGAATCACTCATGATTTTAATTGGGTTATAAGAGCTAAGGCTCTTTTGAAGCTGTCCGGTAACAGCGTTTGTTGTATCATCCCAAATAGAGATAACAGACTTGTATCTTTCCTCTTCAGAAAGCTCACCCATCATATAATGTTCTGATATTTTCTCGACCTTCTTCTCTGCATCAGCCAAAATCGCCTGCTTTTCAGGAGGAACGGTCATATCGTAAACAGAGATAGAGAAAGCTGCTCTTGTTGAATATCTATAGCCCATCTCCTTGATGTGGTCAAGAACCTCTGCTGTAACAGAGAAGCCGTGATACTTTATGCAGCGGTCGATAATCTGACCGAGCTGCTTTTTACCTGTAACGAACATGATCTCAAGATCAAACATATTGTCTTCGTTTCTTTCAACAAAGCCAAGATCCTGAGGAAGGGGACGGTTAAAGATAAGGCGTCCAAGTGTTGCATCGATAATCTTAGATTTCTTAACACCGTCAATTTCCTTTTCCATTCTTATCTTTATCTTAGCGTGAATACCAAGCTCACCGTTGGCATAAGCCATCATAGCCTCGTCAAAATCACGGAAGATTCTTCCCTCACCCGGCTCGCCATCCTTTTCCATAGTGAGGTAATATGAACCAAGCACCATGTCCTGGGAAGGAACGGTAACAGCGCGTCCGTCACTGGGCTTAAGCAGGTTGTTTGCAGAGAGCATAAGGAATCTTGCCTCTGCCTGAGCCTCTGCCGAAAGCGGAACGTGAACAGGCATCTGGTCACCATCAAAGTCCGCATTAAACGCTGTACAAACAAGGGGATGGAGCTTAATAGCTCTACCGTCAACAAGCACAGGCTCAAATGCCTGGATAGAAAGACGGTGAAGTGTAGGCGCACGGTTAAGAAGAACCGGATGCTCCTTTATAACATTTTCAAGTGCATCCCAAACCTCGGGGAACACTCTGTCGATCTTTCTCTGTGCATCCTTAACATTGGTCGCCTTCTGCATCTCAACAAGTCTCTTTACAACAAAGGGCTTAAAGAGCTCAAGCGCCATTTCACGGGGCAGACCGCACTGATATATTTTAAGATTAGGACCAACAACGATAACAGAACGTCCGGAATAGTCAACACGCTTACCAAGAAGGTTCTGACGGAAGCGTCCCTGTTTACCTCTAAGCATCTCGGATAGAGATTTAAGAGGACGGTTACTTGGACCTGTTACAGGCTTGCCGCGACGACCGTTGTCTATAAGGGCGTCAACAGCCTCCTGGAGCATTCTCTTTTCGTTACGGATAACGATTTCGGGAGTTTTGATCTCCTGGAGCTTCTTCAAACGGTTATTTCTTGCAATAACTCTGCGATAAAGCTCGTTTATATCTGAAGAAGCAAATCTACCGCCATCAAGCTGAACCATAGG
>JAZUQN010000102.1:0-9848 GCA_045605745.1 Eubacteriales bacterium | reverse complement strand
GTTATCAAATATTGATACTGTTGTGATGTCAGGAATTAGTCCCGGCAAAATCGGCAGTATTCCTTTTGCCAAACCAATACTGTATGTTAACTCTCCAAACCAGGTAACACTTCCACACAAATCCCACATTTGGTTTTCCGGATAGAGCAAACAGCCGACAATATGTGATTTTTCATTTACATTAGTTAAATCAACACACTGCATTGGTCCAAAAGAATACTTAAACCATAATTCGTCAGACCATGTGCCATACCTTATATAGTTTCTAATTGCGTCGAATTTTTCATTCAAAACAAAATCCACACCTTGTTTATAACAAAGATAATTAAAAACTGTTTTAGCACAAACTCGCCTTACTAATGGATCAATCTTAAAATCAACCTTTGCCAAAAACTCCGGGCGGTCATATAACTCACCAGCACTACAACGTGAATATTGCGCAACGGGATAACCTTTCTCCTTCAACGCAACCGTAGCCTCTTCTTCTGGTACCCCTGTATTTATAACCGGAATTTTTGCCGTCTTTAGCATTTCAAGTTTATCTTCGGTTGCATATGGTAAAGAGTCTAAATCATAATAATCATATTCTTGCGTTTCAGCATTTCTCAATATACCTATAAGCGGCTTTGGATTGAGCGACATACGATATGGATTAGAAGAATCGGTAATAACATCAAACGGTAAATCCTTGAAAACATTTTCAGCACCAGAAACTTGAAGCCGCTGCTTTCTCAAAGTGTGTCCATCAGACAAAGGTTTGGATCTGTACTGCGTTCTCAAAAACGCTTCAAACGAATCCAATCCTATTTTGTTCTCTAATTCATTACAAAAATACGAATTGCATTCTTGGCAAACTTGGTTGTGGCTTAATACATATCCATTATTGTACTTTCCCATCATTTGAGGAACTACATGCTCTTTGTTAAATTGGTCATCCTCTTTTTCTTGCAAACAATAAATACATTTATGCATATTTAACTCTCCCTATTATTCTGCGGCGTTTCCGGCTTTCACCCAAGCATCAACTTCTGACACTTTGAATTTCCAAAGTCGTCCAACCTTGGATGCGGGCATACCGCGTTTCGCAATCCACGTTAGTACCGTGTCACGGCTAACGCCAAGGTGTTCCATAATCTCTTTAAGAGAATACCATCTTTCTGTTTCGTTAATCATTTTAAAACTCCTTTAGAATAAGAGAATGTTTGGATTTTATTGAATTTAATCTGTCTGTTTTGCATTAGTCGAAGAAGTTTTCTTAAGAACCAATATATTTGCGAATTCTGTCTCAAATATGCTTTGCATACTCATTCCCGCAGCGGCTGCATATGTTTGAATATTATCCGGATTATCGGGATAGATTGTAATTTCACGAGTTCCATAATCTATCGTTTCTTTTTGATCCTTTTCAATAGAAAGAACAAAAATGCCGTCATCGGTTAGTAGTTCTGCAACTTTATTTATTGCAGCAAGTTTGTCACTAATATGCATAAAAGTTAAGGATGAATATATTACATCAAACTTCGTACTATCAAAGTGTACATTCAAAAAATCTTCGCAAAGTAGCGTAACATTTTTATTATCCGCAAGATTGATCTTAGCCTTTTCTATGGTTTTGCCAGATATATCTACACCCGTATACCAAGCACATTTCGGAGCAGTTTTTAGTGCCAATCTTCCTGTGCCAACGCCGATTTCAAGAATGTTTTTATCTGAAGACAAGTCCATTTCATCGATGAATTTTTGCCCATCCCATTTATCCATATAGGTTCTTAATGACTCGTGATCATGTACCGGATCATTATCTTCGTCAATAAGAAGATCATAGTGAGCAATAACTTCTTCTTTATTTTTTAGGTTTTTTATAAACTCCGACTTCCATTCGTATGAGTTGATTTTTTCAATTACTTCACGAATATTTCGAATTTGAGTTTGTGCTGTACGATATTCATTATACTTTATTTTTCCGCTAAAACTCAATCCGAGAATGCTTTTTTCCAGCGTATCCGTTAATAATGAAAAAGTTATGACCGAAGCATCGGCAGAATTGATTGTTGTGATGATACCACTTGGAATAGCGAACTGCGTTAGTTCGTCGCCGACAATTGTTCCTGCTCGATTGATGGATTTTTTCATAAAGTACACATTACTTAACAAATCTAACACTTCATCTAAAGAGCTACTGAAGGAATCAAAATCGAAGACTTCATTTTTGATAGAATCATTTACTAATGCTATATGAGCATTCATATTTTCTGATGTCTTTATTATTTGTTTGGACAATAATTGAATGTAGGCGGTTTCTTCATCAATATCATCGTTAATCACACTCAAATCGATTTCTTGCCTTTCGAGGTTGTAGTTTTCTGCATTAAGTATTAAGTCAAAACAACAGATCCCGTTTTCTTTACAAACCTCCATCAAAAGTTTTTTACATAATCCATCTGTTTTCGGACCGAAAGTAATAGATTTAATGTATGGCAGATTGATAAAAATAGGTGTGTTCTCCTTGCCAATATTTATAATTCTCCATTCTTGTTCATAATCCCAGCAGGTGTTCTTGCAAAGCATATATGAGATTATATTCATTATGTTAACATCGCAACTTACTATTTTATCATCACTTTCAAGAGAGAAACCTCCAACTCCGACATCCTGCAGGGATAATGTTGGTCTCTCTTTTGTATATTTTACAGGATATATAAATCCAATAAAATCGTCGATCTTTGTAAAATCGTATTCAACACAAATTCCTGAATAGGAATTGGCATAGTGAGACCACATTAATTGGTTATCCCATCCGCTTGTGCTAAAACAAGTAACGGTTATTTGAGACAAAAACTTTCTCAATTCATCAACGTATTTCGTGTCACGAAGATTAACTGCCGCTTCATGAAGTTCATCCAAAATCTCATCCATTTTTAACAATGCCATGATGCTATCTTCGGTTATGTCAACGTCATCAAGTTTGGATATCAAAATCATCAAGGCATAAAATGTATTTTCCAAAAACATGCTGCGCAACTTTTTGGGAGCTTTACTATATAAAATTTTAGAGTTGATTTTTACGAATGCCTCAAGCATAGTCGTTGTCTGATGCATCGTTGTCCGCTTTTGGATTAAGTATTGTTTTATTTCTTTTATGCATACGATAAGTTCAGCCATTTTCCCAAAAGCTCTATGCTGTAATAAAGCAACCACTAAAGCCTTGGTAACCTCGTCCGTTTTTAAAGCATCCACCAACATAGAAATACATTCACTGTATACTTTTTCGGCGGAAAATCCAATCATGGAATCAAATGGATCATTCATATTCAATGGTGTCTGAGCATATACCACCCCATGCCGAATGTTTTCTATATCATAAATTGTCTCAGCATTTCGTCTGCAAGGGCGATATTGATAAAATAGTCCGCCTGCTTTTGCAATACTTCTCTTTATGCTTTCTAAATCTTGAGGCAGATTTGTATTTGGTTTTTTCATAATATCTCCTCCTACGATGTCTACAATCTTTCTTTTATTATATCATCTTCTTTAAGATTTGTCAATCTGATACGAGTGTTTATTGTGGTTTTATAATGGTTATTGACGTTAAAAGGCGGCAAGGAAACCCTCGCCGCCGTGTGTTATTCAGTTAATGTTTCAATAGCAATCTGCATACCAAGTTTGAACGCATACTCAAATATAGCCGCATCCGCTAAGCTCATATACTCGCTCCAGCAATCGTGGAATTTCTCAAATGTTTCCTTCTGCTCGTCTGTAAAACTTTTTTCCAAGTCCTCGTGATGACGCGCCATATAACCGAGCAATTCTTTCATCTCCAAGGAGTTCGTGCGGCTATCTTCTTGCGGTATAATGTTTCCGTGCCAAAGTTCTTGAATGATAGAACTCATCTGAAGATCACCTCGCTCTCAACGATTTCCTTTGCCGCGTTTGCAACGTAATTAGCGAGTTGCACCCATTTCATTTGATCCTTTTCTTTCAGCTCCTCGGTCAATCCGTTCGACTCAGCAAAATCCGCAACCAAAGACTCAAAGCGTTCTTGCGCCTCTTCATTTACCTTGTAAAGATATGAGTTTAAGTCTCCTGACATCAGCAACTCATTGTAACGTGCAACACGAAAGCGTTTGAGCCAACCTAAATGCAACAATCCCCACTTGCCAATTTCCTTTTGTTCGGGCATTTCGCAGATGGGATAGTATTGTTCGCCGCGAAGTTCGTATTTGATGCCGTTTTTAGTGATGTACTTTTCCATAATCATATTCCTTTCGTTATCTTTTTTATAGGCAAGGCACGATCAGAATATGTTTTGAATGCCGTAAAGCAAAGTATTTTGAGTAGTTTCGTTATGAACACTCGTACCAAGCAAAAGCAGGGCAAACCTTGTGTTTGTCCTGCTTTTGCTTTATTTGAATTTCACGATGCAGAGCTTCGCAAATGCGGCATGCATTTGCCCGTTTTGCGCTGTGCAAAACGTTGATTTTTCGCTAACCTCGGCGCAAAACCAAGTTCTTAAGTCTTGTCACTCAGACCATGATAACGGGATAGCGTATAAAATCGTTGTTCCGTTATTATTTTTTGCATAAAAGCCTTATTTTAGATCGACTGTTAGGGACTGCATTGTTATTGACATTTGTAGACAAAACGAGGGGCATAACGAACCTTCGTTTTGTCTTTTATTTTCTCGCAAAATCTTTTGAATTTTTACGTTTTCGATATATAACAGATGGGCTTGTCCTTCCCTGCTTTGAGGGCCCGACAAGCTTATTTTTTGCCTTTGACCACTCACGGAAATTTTCAGCTCATTTTCTGCTACTTTTTAATAGTTTTAAGGCGGCAATCACAAGCTGCGTCTTGGAGCGTGAGGGCGCAAACAACAAATATGCAAAAATTACTCGAATGGTTGAAAAAAACTGCGTAATATGTTATAATGTGACGAGAACATACTACGCAACTCTGTTTGGAGACAAAAATGAACAAATACAACTCGCATTATGTAAAAAACTTACTTTTGCCCTGCCTGTTTTTCTCTGTCATCACAGGAATTATTTCTGCAATCTTGATTACTCTGTTTAAGCTTGGGGCAGAATTGGTAATAAACCTATCAGGACTAATATACCACTCTGCAAGAAACACACCCATATGGCTCCCCTGCCTATTGTTGGGTGCTATTGCAGTTGGTTTTGCGGCAAATTTGATCTTAGGTTTTTCTAAAACCTGCAGAGGCGGTGGCATTCCTACATCCATTGCCGCCATTCGTGGCATAACCAGCTTTAAATGGTTATCAAGTATTTTTTTGCTCCCGGTTTCTGCCCTGCTAACCTTTTTGGCGGGTCTACCTCTGGGAACCGAAGGACCTTGCGTTCAAATGGGTACTGCTATCGGCGATGGAGTTGTACAATTATTTGGTAGAAAAAAGCATATTGGATGGCGCAGATATATAATGACGGGCGGTGCTTCCGCCGGCTTTGCTCTTGCAACAGGTGCACCTATAACTGCAATTTTGTTTTCAATGGAGGAGCTTCATAAGCGTTTCTCTCCATTGCTCTTTTCTGTTGCCTCTATTTCGGTTGTTATTTGTCAAATAACATCTCAGATACTGGCCGATCTCGGAATCGTAAAACTTGGATTATTCCACATTGGAACGCTTCCAACAATCCCTCTCAAGCTTCTATTCATTCCTGTCGCCATTGGAGTTTTATGCGGTGGGTGTTCGATTATATTTACCCGGGCTTATAACCGAATTGATAAGATGATGCGCATAACATTTGAAAGCATCTCTATCAATATAAAATTCCCCATAATATTTGTTTGCATAGCCCTTGTGGGATTTTTTATATCAAAAATTTTGGGTACTGGACATTCTTTGATAGAGAATCTGTTTGAAACGCAAACAGTTTGGTATACTCTTATTATAATCTTTCTGATTAGAGCTGTTTTTATGATGGTTGCTAACACCTCCGGCATAACAGGCGGAATTTTTCTGCCAACACTTGCTTTCGGCTCCATTATCGGTACACTATGTGCTAAAGCATTTATTGCTATAGATTTGATAGGAAACGAACATTACATTTTGATGATCATACTTGGAATGACCGCCTTTCTCGGTGCAACATCCCGAATTCCGCTTACTGCGTGTGCATTTGCGATTGAAGCCCTCAGCGGCATCAACAACATTCTTGCGATAATCATTGCCGTTACCTGCGCATTTCTCACGGTCGAGCTGTCAGGTGTTGATGACTTTACCGACACTGTTATTGAAACCAAAGCAAAAGCTATACACAAAGGAAAAAAATCCTATCAAATTAATGTTCCACTCACAGTATATAAAAACGCCTTTGTAATAGATAAGGATTTATCTGATATTCTTTGGCCTGTATCCTGCGTTGTTCTATCTATCGAGCGCGGGCCTAACAGCAAGGAAAAAACCACAATTGCCGAAGGTGATGTGCTTACGGTTCATTATAAAACCTACGATCCCATTGCCACCGCACAGGAATTTGAAATTCTCGTTGGAGATCAATCTGAAGATATTGACAAAATTATGCGTCCCGATAAAACAAATTAAAAATGTAAAACCAAAATTTTAACCATCATTGATCACAAATTCACTATAAGGAGTATTTTATGGAATATACGGCAAATTCAAAACGATATGAATCCGCACTATATAGAAATTGCGGAGAAAGCGGCTTAAAGCTTCCTTCTGTTTCCCTTGGCTTGTGGCATAATTTCGGAGAGAATTCTGACTATGAAAATATGTGTAAAATGTGCTTCACTGCTTTTGATAGTGGAATAACACATTTTGATTTGGCAAACAATTATGGTCCGGGATATGGCAGTGCTGAAACCAATTTTGGCAAAATACTTCATTACCATCTCAAAAATTATCGGGATGAAATGATAATCAGTACAAAGGCCGGCTATTATATGTGGCCGGGGCCATATGGTGATAAAGGCAGTAAAAAATATTTAAGTGCAAGCATCGATCAAAGCCTTAAAAGAATGAACATTGACTATGTAGACATTTTTTATCACCACAGAATGGATCCCGACACACCGCTTTATGAGACAATGTGGGCACTTGACAGCATCGTAAAGAGCGGAAAGGCTCTCTATGTGGGACTATCAAACTACGATGGAGAAACTATGGAAAAAGCAGCCGCCATACTAAATGATTTGCGCTGCCCTTTCATAATCAATCAGAACAGATATTCCATTTTTGACAGAACCATCGAAAAAAATGGACTGCTCAAAAGTGCACTTTCCAAGAAAAAAGGTCTGATCATATTCAGTCCTCTTGCTCAAGGACTACTGACTAACCGCTATCTAAATGGAATTCCGGTTGACAGCCGAGTTAAAACAGATGGAAGATTTTTAAATGAAAAATCTCTTTCACCGGATGTGCTGGAAAAAATCAAAAAATTGAATAAAATTGCAGAAAACAGAGGTCAAACACTTGCGCAAATGGCCCTTTCTTGGGTATACAGCCACGAAGGAATCACAAGTGTTCTCATTGGAGCTTCAAAGCCTGAGCAAATAACAGAGAATCTAAAAATGACCGACAATCTTGATTTTACAAAAGACGAGCTTAAGGAAATTGACTCTATCGTCCTTTAATAATTTATAATTTAAACAAAACGCTGTTAGATGTATCTAACAGCGTTTTGTCATTATCTTATGGTTTGTATTCACGCAAAATATCATTGATGTCTTTCTGATAAATATTGTCTCCCAGTACATCTCCGTTTGGACTGAATGATACGCATTTTACATCGTATGGATCTTCAACATAAGGATTTTCAATATCAATTGTAAAATAATCGGACAAGTATCTTAATGCATTACCTGACGGAAATATAACATTTCCTTCATTTTCCTCAATTGCCATATCAGAAAAGCTGTTTAGTATCTCCCTTGTTTTAATATTATAGGGGTTTGCATCGTAAGGGCTTACCAGCCACGCAGGATGAAGTCTTAAAGAAATATTAGTTTTGGCAATTTCTGAGGCAAAGATTCTTACTATATTGAGAGGAATCGTCTCTTGATGGAAAGCATCCACAGATAAAAGAATTTCATTAACACCGCTCTTTGCAAGAAGCTCTGCAACTTGGGAAATTCTTTTCACATTGTTTGAAAAATAACCGTTGGTTATGATCTGTCGTTTTGGAATATTCATTTCTCGTGCGGCAACCATAATTGAAGTAACACTATCAACAAACAAAAGTGGCTCACCGCCAAAGGCCATAACCGTTTGGATATCATAATTGTTTGCAATCTTTCTAACTGCATCTGACGCAATATCTGCGTCAATGCTCTCGCCAAAATTGGCATGATCTCCCTCAGAACAATGCTTGCAATGACCGGTGCAAGCATTTGTAACCACAAATTCAATTTTTCTCAAATTTTTTATATATTGATTTTTCATATTTTTTAGTTTTCCTATAAATTCGATTGCTTAAAGGTTGTCACATAAAACACAGTAATTAAAAAACAAGCAATTATAATTGTATCACACAACTCTATTAATTGCAATGTTTTATATAAAAAATGGTGATTCACAAAAGTGAATCAGCATTTTTAGTATAATAATCAATTCATCATTTTTGAAATATCGGAAAAGCTTTCAAGCATTGTATCTATTGTGTTTTTCATTTTTTCACTAAGACCGATCTTAAGTACATTAATGCCGAGGTAGCTGTTTAGAGCAAGAACAACTATAATGAGCACCGGAACTATGAACAGCCATTTCGATGTACTAAGCGAACCGGAATTTAGAGCTGCAGCATCGGAAAGGATTGCCACAAGCAGATATACAATAGCAATGCCGCTCAGCAATATAGGAGGCGTGGTTGAAATAAAGGAAAGAATCGCACCGAGAAGCAATGCAGCCGAAGCCGGTATTGAATAAACCGAGAACACAACAAAGCCATCCATAAAATCGCCCTTGTTGCTTCCGCATATCTTGCATATAACGAGTCTTAACACAATGAAAAGAACAGCAGTAACTGCAGCACAAAGTATACCTGCAATTATAAGCAACGGAACATTATAAACTTCCTTTGCCAAAGCAGAAAACTTAATATTATTATTCCATTCCTTAGCCGCATCATAAGTAATCGCAACAATAGAACGAAGCATAAGCCATGTGCAAAGGAATGTTGCAAGACCGTAAATTCCCGCAAAAATGCCGGAAATCGCATATCCGCCCTTTTTGCAATCTTCAACAGCCTTCTTGGGATTTTTAAAGAATGTCTTTACGATATCAAGAAGCGCCGAAAACAGATTGCCGGCCTTTTTAGAAAACTGAGACGGCTGGCGCTGAGACTGCTGACCGCCCTGCGCATATGGATTTTGACCATATGACTGACCATATGTATTTTGTTGACCATATGGAGCCTGACCGTATGGATTCTGTCCCTGCTGTCCATATGGAGCCTGACCATATGGGTTTTGTGCCTGCTGTCCATATGGATTTTGAGGTTGCTGACCATAATATGGTTGCTGATCATACTGAGGCTGAGTCTGCTGTCCAAACGGTGCCTGACCATATGGCTGATTCTGAGGAGGGACATTCTGATTTTGATTATATCCCTGTGAATAATAGGGCTGTGCATTCTGGTCTGCATACTGAGGTTGTGCAGCATTTGCACGTAGGGCATCCGGGCAGGTGCAATTTTCATTGTCATTTAATTGTCTGCCGCAATAAGGACAAAATTTCATAGTTGTCTCCTTAAAATAGAAATTTCCGTTTCCGGATAATAGAGCCAAGAAAAAATAAACATCAATACACCATATACTTTCTCTTGATATACTATGATTTTACCATTTTTAATATGATTTGTAAAGAG
>JAZUQN010000101.1:0-12777 GCA_045605745.1 Eubacteriales bacterium | reverse complement strand
TCACATCTTGCTAAATATTCAATATCCTCATTCTGCAATGCAGAATTTAATCCCAAATTATAAATATAATCCTCTAATCTCATTTCCATAATAGCAAAAAGGGCGGTGCAACCGTCCTTTTTTCGTGTGTTTTATTCTTATCGAATTTCAACATTTACCTTCTTATTCACGGTGCTTGCGGCAGCCTTCATCACGGTTCTTATAGCCTTTGCTATTCTGCCATGTCTGCCTATTACAAGGCCCATATCGCCTTCTGCAACACTGAGAGTAAGGGTAACGCTGTCGTTATCCTCAGATGCTGTAACTGTTACCTCATCTGGATTATCAACGATAGCACGGGCAATGCCGTATAATACTTCTTTAAGATCCAGCATTTCTATCTCCGTTCAATTATTCGGTGATGCCGGACTTCTTGAGAAGAGACTTAACGGTTTCTGTGGGCTGTGCGCCGTTAGCGATCCACTTCTTAGCCTTTTCACCATCAATCTTGATCTCTGCAGGCTCTGTCATAGGATTGTAGTATCCAAGCTCCTCAATAGCGGGACCGTCGCGGCGAACGCGGCTGTCTGCTACAACGATACGATAGAAGGGTGTCTTCTTCTTTCCAAGTCTCTTAAGTCTGATTTTAACTGCCATGATTTTTTGTCCTCCAAAAATTATAATATTGATAAATTTTATATAAAAATCCGTAAATCAGAACGGAATTTTAATTCGGCCAAGCTTGCCCATCTTCTTGGGATTCATACCCGAAAGCTGCTTCATCATCTTTCTTATCTGCTCAAACTGGCGCAGGAGCTTATTGACCCCCTCAACCGTAACTCCGCTACCCTGAGCAATTCTCTTTTTGCGGCTGGCATTTATGACCTCCGGCTTTTCCCTTTCAAGCTTTGTCATAGATTTAATAATTGCTTCGGTTCTCGCCATTATCTTTTCATCTATTTTCACATCCTGCGCCTGAGAAGGCTTTATACCGGGAATCATTCCAATGAGCTGCTCCATAGAACCCATTTTTTTGATCTGAGTAAATTGATCAAGATAATCATCGAGAGTAAAGGTCTGCTTGCGTATTTTTTCCTCAAGCTCTGCGGCCTTTTTCTCATCAAAAGCCTGCTCTGCCTTTTCGATAAGGGAAAGAACATCTCCCATACCAAGAATTCTTGACGCCATTCTGTCGGGATAAAATGGCTCGATAGTATCAAGCTTTTCTCCCATACCCACAAATTTTATGGGCTTGCCTGTTACATGGCGGACAGAGAGTGCCGCACCGCCTCTTGTATCGCCGTCAAGCTTTGTGAGGATAACACCGGTTATGTCAAGGAGCTCATTAAATGTTGAAGCAACATTAACAGCATCTTGACCTATCATTGCATCGATGGTGAGCAAAATTTCGGTTGGATTGACCTCGGCCTTTATAGACCTCAGCTCCTCCATCAGCTCCTCATTAACATGAAGTCTTCCGGCCGTATCAACAAAGACCATATCATAGCCCTTGCTTTCAGCATATTTTAGACCTTCTTTGGCTATTTTAACCGGAGATTCTTTATCGCCAAGTGTGAATACCGGGATATCGAGAGCCTCTCCAACAACCTGCAGCTGCTTTATTGCGGCAGGTCTATACACATCACAGGCAACAAGCAGCGGATGTTTTCCCTGCTTTTTATAAAGGCCTGCAAGCTTACCTGCATGGGTGGTTTTACCTGCGCCTTGAAGACCGACCATCATAACAACAGTTGGGGGCTTTGGAGCAATAGTCAACTTGCTCTGAGTGCCTCCCATAAGGCTGGTCAACTCTTCATTTACTATCTTAACTATCTGCTGAGCAGGAACCAGGCTTTCAAGCACCTCTGAGCCAACAGCTCTTTCAGAAACAGTATTTATAAATTCACGGACAACCTTAAAGTTAACATCGGCTTCAAGCAGTGCTAACTTAATTTCTCGCATACCTGCTTTAACATCAGCCTCAGTAAGCTTGCCCTTATTTTTAAACTTTTTAAATGCGTTTGCCAGCTTATCGCTCAAACTCTGAAAAGGCATACCGTGTTTCCTTTCTTAAAAATCAACCAAGCTCCGCTGCAATATCTTCAAGCACAGCACAAAGTTCAGAAGCACCAAGCTCGGCAGCAATGCCCTTCGCCCTCTCGATATTTTTTTGTGCCGAATCAAATTTTTCAGCCAAATGGAGCTTTTCTTCAAAAAACATCAGTTCTTCTTCTGCTTTTTTTATGATATCTCTTGCACCCTGCCTTGAAATGCCAAGCTCATCGGCAATTTCGGCAAGAGAAAGATCATCATTATAATAAAAATCAAGCGCTTCTCTTTTTCTCTCGGTTAAAACCTCACCATAAAAATCGAGAAGATAGCCCATATTCAAATTTTTTTCAAACATTTTATCACCTCATCTCGGGTGTAAAGCAAAATGCTTTACATATTATAAACCATGTAAAGCACTTTGTCAAGAGTTTTTATAAATTTTTTTATTTTAATTCAAAATCGATATAAACGGGTGAATGATCTGTTGAATCAAGAGCCTCCCTATCTTCAACAACAACCTGTCTTTTGATATTTGTTCCCTTATAGGTAACAATATGATCAAGTGAATTTGTATAATCCTTTACCGCAACACATCCATGATATAAATCATCCTCGCCTCTTATGGGATCGCCATGATGAGAGCTTTGCTTTGAAAAGTCCTCGGCAATATGAACAGAACAGAAAACTCCAACAGAATTAAGATATTCAAAGGCCGATTCCTTGATATTGCAATTCATATCTCCAAAGGCAAACACCTTGCAGGCATATTTTTTCTTCAAATACTCCATTCTTGCAAACAGCTGCTTTGCATTGATAACTCTAATGCTGTTATCCACCTCTCCTCTCTGCATCCACCAAAAATGTGTGTTTAAAACCGCAACAGTCTTACCCTCGTCTTTTGTGCGCAGAACCGCCCACGTTATAGTCTTAGAAGAGTCGCCGGGCACATCGGTAAGTGCCTCCCAGCCACATTCTATCATATCAAACATATCTTTCTTGAACATAATCGGTGTCGGATACTTCGGTCTGCCGTCAACGAGAGTATATTCATCAGAAAGTCTGTCAAGTAGTCCCTCACAGTACCACCCCTCGGTAACCTCCTGAAAGCCGATCACATCGGGAGAATATTTGCGATAGACCGCCTCAAGTCCGGCTCCTCTCATCTCACAGGGATTGCCGAAAAAGTCACCCCAAATATTGCTTGTCATTATTCTCATATTCTAATTCCTTTCCGGGAGCCAACGCTTCCCAACAAAAATAATAAATGCATAAACAGATTCAATTATCCAAGAAATAGATAAACCGAGATAAACACCGTTCATTCCCATATAGTAAGCTAAAATTATGGTTATAACAACTCGAGCTAAAGCTCCTATAATGGTTGAAGAAAGAAGATACTTGGTTGCTTTAACTCCCCTAAAAAGCCCATGAAAAACATTGCATAGCATCTGGAAAAAGGCGAGAGGAAGGAAATACCTTGTAAATGTAACCGCATAATCTACCGCACTGCTCTCAGCTCCTGCTTCAAAGAAAAGCGAACAGGCAAAATCCGGGAACAGCATCAGTAAAATGAGCATGGGAGAAACAAAGCAGAAGCCCTGAACAATCGTTATTTTAACACCCTTTGAAATTTTATCAAGCTTTCCTGCGCCAACGCACTGAGCACTGTAATTTGCAAGCACCCTTGTTGAATTTTGATATAGAGAGGCGCAGGTATTATAAACTCTCATCGAAACAGAATAGCCTGCAGTTGCAGATTTTCCGAGGCCGTTGATAACAGGCGAAACCAAGGTTGCGGCAAAATACATTATCATTTGCTGTATCATATTTGGTATAGCAAAAGCAAGAGAAGCAGAGACATACGAAAAACCAAATCTGAATCTTTCTTTACCAAGGCCCATTTTTGCAAATATTCTGCGAATCTTTATGATATAGGCAACATCAACAGCAAGCGCCGCTATAACCGAAGCCAGCGCCAGCCCCTCAGGTCCCATGTCAAATACAACAACAAAAATAAGATTTCCCGAAACATTAAGAACGGCCGAAATAATAGAAGCAACAAATGGA
Source organism: Eubacteriales bacterium (assembly GCA_045605745.1). Lineage (GTDB taxonomy): Bacteria > Bacillota > Clostridia > Oscillospirales > CAG-272 > SIG710. The sequence continues at coordinate 8,679 of JAZUQN010000101.1, read as the reverse complement.
AAAACGCTTTCTCCAAAAGCATTCATAAGATGCATTCCGAAGACATTTGAGGTTATGAAAAACAAACCGATTATGTAAACCGAGAAATAAGCAAATGTCCCACCATGTATGCTTTTATCAACTTTTAAAAGAGCAAAAATAACATCGTGACCCACAACAAATACAGCAGCAAGCAATGCCGCCACCGTGCCAAGCACAACTAGAGTTGAAATAACAGCGTTCTTAATCTTTTTGAATTCACCTGCGCCGAAAAGCTGTGCCATATACATTGAAAAGCCAACGCTGTAGCCCCAAAACATTGAAGAGATCAGGGTAATAAAATCCGCCGTTGCACCAATAGCCGCAAGTCCGTCCTCGCCAAGTGTCTTTCCCGCAATAATGGTATCAATGGTGCTGTATGCTTGGGATAAAATACCTGAAAGCACAAGCGGTATGGCGAAAGTTATAAATGTTTTCACCATATTTCCTTTTGTTAGATCTCTCATCTTAAGCCTCTCTATTGACAAATTGAAATAATATAGTATAATTATATCAAATTCTCAAAAAAAATCAAGAGAGTTCTGCACAAAAGCGTATTTCTCACAAATTATCAAAAAAACGGGGGGTTTTTATGTACCAAAAGGAAAGACTTGACGAAATTCTCAAAATTATCACAAGATACAAATATGTGACCGTTCAGTTTTTAACCGAGGAGCTTCATTACAGCACAGCCACCATCAATCGGGATCTCAATACTCTTGCAGAGCAAAAGCTGATAACAAGACATTATGGCGGCGCAGAGCTTGCCGAAAGCAGCGGCATCCCACTTCGTTTCCGTCACCACAAAATGAGAGCAGCAAAACACAAGTTAGGCAAAGCGGCCGCAGAGCTTGTTTGCGACGGGGATGTGATATTTATTGATGCCACCACAACAACTCAGTGCATGGCTCAGTACCTAATCGAAAAAAAGAATTTGACCGTCATAAGCAACAACATGGCCCTTATCTCATATCTCAGCGAATATGGAGTGAGAGCAATATGCCTTGGTGGAGAGGTAATAGAAGCGCCGAGTATGCTTTTTAATGTTGATACAATTGAGATGGTTGCAAAATTCAGAGCAGATAAGCATTTCTTCACCTCGGGCGGTGTATCTCAAGACGGTCAGATTATCGGAAACGATTTATATTCGATGCTGAGAAGCGTAATGAGCGCAAACTCAAAGAGTTCATATTATCTGGTAGATCACGCAAAATATGAAAAACCTATTGGCAGAAGGACTTGGTGTACGTTCGATTCGATCACCGGTGTTATCTGCGACTTTAATTTTCCAAAAGAGACGGTTGAGAGATTTAAAAATACTGAGTTTATTTTTGTTTAAGACGCTATTCAACGATAATGCCTCTTGTCTGTGCAAGACAGCTCCAGAATTTAAAAAAACAGCTGAACCATTGGCTCAGCTGTTTTTCAATTATTCTTCTACAGGAGCTTCTTCAGCTACCTCTTCTGCAACATAATCTTCAGGCATAGCCTCTTCAGCCGCCTTAGCCTCTTCAAGAAGAGCGCGGATAGAAAGACTTACCTTGCACTTTTCAAAATCAATCTCTGTGATCTTTGCATCAACAACCTGACCGATCTCAAGAACATCTGCAGGCTTTGCGATCTTCTGAAGTGCGATCTGAGAAATGTGAATAAGGCCGTCAACACCGTCAACGATTTCAGCAAATGCTCCAAAGGGCATCATGCTTACAACCTTAACAGCCGCAATGTCACCAACCTGATACTTGTCGGTAAAGATCTTCCAAGGATTTGTTGCCTCTGTCTTATAACCGAGAGAGATTCTCTTCTTTTCAACATCAAGAGCCTTGATATAAACATCAACCTCGTCGCCGATAGAAACAACCTCAGCAGGAGACTTGATTCTCTTCCAAGAAAGCTCGCTTGTATGTATCATACCGTCAACGCCGCCAAGGTCTACGAATGCACCGTAGGTTGTCATGCTCTTAACAGTTCCCTTATACTGTTTGCCCTCTTCTGCAGTAGCCCAGAAAGCCTCTTCTCTTGCTGCTCTCTCCTCACGGAGAACATCGCTGATAGAGCCATAAGCTCTATGACCATGCTCCTTAACCTCGATAATGCGGAACTTTACAGTTGTTCCAACAAGAGTGCTGAGATCACCAGACTTCGGAACGCCACTGCGAGCACCCGGGATAAATACTCTTGTTGCGCCTGCAAGAGCTATAACACCGCCCTTAACAGCCTCGATAACCTTACCCTCAAGAACGGTCTTTTCTTCGCAAGCACGGGCAATTTCGCCCCAGTTCTTATCAGTGTCTGTGCGCTTCTGGGCAAGCTCTGCAATGCCTTCGATATCGCTTACGCGAATAACGAATGCCTCAACAGCGTCGCCAACCTTGAACATATCCTTCAGATTTACAGAAGGATCGTCTGTGATCTGTTCAGCCTTAATAACGCCTGTTACCTTATAGCCAACATCGAGCTGAAGCTCGGCGTTAGAAACGGCGGTTACTATTCCGGTTACTGTATCTCCTGTATTTAAAGTTTTGCAAAGCGATTCTTCGAGCAGTGCTTCAAAATTTTCTTTTGTGCTCATGGTTTTATATACCTCCTCTATTATGCGCGGGGGTGTTGAAGCCCCTGCGGCTATTCCCACATTTTTTGCTGTGGGCGGAATCAGTCCTCTTAATGCGTCGGAATTTTCAACCCAGACGGTGTTCTCGCAGATACCCTTACATATATCGGTCAGCTTAGCAGTATTTGAACTCTCCTTGCCGCCAATAACGATCATATAGTCACAGACACCTGCAAGCTCCTTGGCTTCAAGCTGTCTGATTTCCGTAACATTACATATTGTATCAAAAATTATCGGATTTGTACAGTGTTTTTTCACAACATTTTGAGTTTTGTGCCATTCTGACAATTTTTGAGTTGTTTGAGCCACCAAAACAACAGATTTTTTGTTGAAAATGTCCATCTCATTTTCGTTAATAGCATTTTCAAGCTCATCGGCAGATGAAAAAATAAAGCTTTGATGCTCTGCATGACTCACTATTCCCTGCACCTCCGGATGCTTTCGGTCACCGAGAATAACAAAAACTGTATTTTCTCTTGAGTGCTCGTCCGCCAAACGGTGTATCTTTTTAACAAAAGGGCAAGTACAGTCAACAAATGTAAAATATGGATTGCTTTCGGCACATTTTTCGAGCCTGTCACTTATATCCTTTGTGACGCCGTGTGTTCTCACAAAAACCTTAACCGGAGATTTTTCATTTGCAGTCTCTGCAAGGCTTTCTATATCCCCCTCAGAGAGCACACCAACCCCTTTCTCAATAAGCTCATTATTATAAATGGTGTTGTGAATAATGTGTCCGAGGGTAAAAATGCGCAAATCACCTCCGGCAGATTCGATTGTCTGCTCAAGTGTGTCTGTAGCACGCTTAACGCCAAAGCAAAACCCCGCATTCTTGGCGATAATAATATTTCTCTCCATAAGGTCAAAGCTCTCCTATACGATCATATATAAGCTTCGTTATTCTGGACATTTCCTCGGATTTGTTTTTTTCCGGATCTATAACAAGCTCACTTGCCTGTATTTTTTCACCAATAATTACTTCAATTTTTCTGAAAGGACGCCAGCGATTATCTTTAACCTTTATCCTAACAGGCAAAACCGGCACATTGGTTTTTGAAAGAACAAGAGCAGCGCCGTTTTTAAACTTTGTATCCTCAAGCTTAACGCCCTTGCACCTTGTGCCCTGTGGGAAAATACCAACGCAATGTCCTTCATTTAAAAGATCAATGGTCTTATGTATTGCGCCCACATCTCCTGCACCTCGGTTAACCGGATAAGCTCCAAATGCTCTTATAAGAGAGTTTAAAAGCGGTATTTTAAAAAGCTCCTTTTTCGCCATATAAAAGGGCTCGGTCTTGCGAAGTACAGCACTTATGCAAACAGGGTCAATCAATGTCACATGATTTGAGCAGAGGAGTATACCTCCACTTCCCGGATCATTTTGAAGCCCCTTGACCTTAACTCTGAAAATAAAGCGTACTGCACCGCCGAGAATAGCGTGAACTACCTTATATCCTTTTCTCATTTGATATCTCCGATTTTCTCCTTAATAATTTCTATGACACGTTCTGTAGTCTCTTTAAGATCAAGCTCCGAATTGTCAAGAATAACCGCATCCTCTGCAGGTATTGCAGGGGCAATTGCACGGTTTCTGTCATTTTCATCTCGCTCGATCATTTCACGAAGCACATCTTCATATTCAACAGAGACGCCCTTTTCGGTAAGCTCTTTAAAGCGGCGCATTGCCCTTGCCTCGTTTGAAGCTGTCATAAATATCTTTACCTCTGCATCAGGAAGGATAACAGTACCTATATCTCTTCCGTCCATGATAACATTGTTTTTTCTTGCAATAGATTTTTGAGTTTCAAGAAGAAAGGCTCTGACCTCGGGGAGTGCCGAAACAGCAGAAGCATACATTGAAATTTCGGGCTGCCTTATTTTGTCTCCCAAATTTTCGCCGTTGAGATATACGCACTGCATTCCGTTTTCGTATCGAACATCAAGCTCTATGTCAGAAAGAAGAGGACTGACCTCTGAGGAGCTTTTAGGGTCCTTTCCCTTTGTTTTCACATAATAACCAACACTTCTGTATAGAGCCCCTGTGTCAACATAAACTATGCCAAGCTCCGCCGAAACAGCCTTTGCAACGCTGCTTTTACCCGAGCCGCTTGGTCCGTCAATAGCAATTTTTATCATAATAATACCTCCATATCAATAATTTTGAGCCGCACTTTCTCCTGCCAGCACAGCGGTTGAAAAAGCAATTTGAAGATTAAAACCTCCTGTATAAGCGTCAACATCAATTATCTCCCCGGCAAAATAAAGTCCGGAAACAAGCTTAGATTCCATTGTTTTTGGGTTTATCTCTTTGATTTCTATGCCCCCCGAGGTTATTATAGCCTCGGCTATTGGCCGAAAACGCAAGAGGGGTATTTCAAAGCTTTTCAAAAGTCTGAGCAAATGTTTTCTTTCTTCCTTTGTTACAGAATTACATTTTTTTCTGCCATCAATACCCGAAATGTTCACAAAAGTATCAATCATTTTCTGCGGAAGAAGTCCGCCAAGAGAATTTTGAAAATCTTTATTACTGTTTTTTGAAAGCTCTGAAACAAGTCTTGCATCAAGAGTCTTTTCATCAAGCGCGGGCTTCAGATCTATTCTTGCTATATATCTTCCCTTTTCAATATCTCTTATATGGGCTGACGCACTTAAAACAAGAGGCCCTGTTAAGCCGAAATGGGTAAACATCATCTCACCAAAGTCATCAAAAACCGTCTTTCCACTCTTAGCTTCAACAATACTCAGCTTAACATTTTTAAGAGATAGTCCCTGCATTGAGGAACAAATACTTCCATCCTCTACTATCGGAACAAGCGAAGGTATCAGCTCTGTTACAGTATGGCCGAGTGCTCTTGCCATTTTATATCCGTCACCGTCAGAGCCGGTCAAGGGATATGAAAGTCCGCCTGTGCAAAGAATAACCGAATCAAATTCATATTCATCACCGCCGGCAACCACTCCTTTGACCTTGCCATCCAAAGCAGTGATCTTTTTAACAGGGCGGTTTATAACCTTGCAGCCAAGCTCACTGCATTTTCTCTGCATTGCCTCTACAATATCCGAAGCCTTATCGGAAACAGGAAAAACTCTTTTTCCACGCTCGGTTTTAAGAGGTACACCTGCATTTTCAAAAAAATCTTTTGTATCCTCAGATGAAAAATTGTTGTATGCGGCATAAAGAAAACGGGAATTTCTTGGGATATTGGCAAAAAATTCATCTCTATCGCAATCATTTGTCACGTTGCAGCGTCCCTTACCTGTTATTCTGAGCTTTTTCCCCATTCTATCCTTTTTTTCAAAAATAGTCACAGAAGCACCAAGCTCAGCTGCCTTGATAGCCGCCATCATACCAGCGGCACCGCCGCCCACAACAGCAACTCTTAAAGCATCAGAATTTGTCTTTGTCATAAACATCATATTCATCCCAAATGGTTTCAAGTTTTTTTAGCTGTTCGCTGAAAAGCTCTTGCCTCTCTCTTGCAACTGCAACGATTATTGCATTAATTATGCTCAGAGGCGCAACGAGAGAATCTACATATGACACCATATCGCTTTCGGCAGTGAGAAGCTGATCTGCATAAGAAGCAATTGGAGAACGAATGCTGTCGGTCAGCGCAATGACATCTGCACCAACCTCTTTTGCATATTCAACAGCATTGATAATGCGCTTGGAATATCTGGGAAAGCTTATAGCTATCATAGTGTCCTCAGAGGAAAGATGCATTATCTGCTCAAACATTTCACTGCCCGAGGTGGTCTGAACGAAATGAACATTGTCAAAAACCATTCGGAGATTAAAATTAAGAAATCCGGCAAGTGCTGAGGATGAGCGCACACCGATGATATAAATATTCTTTGCGTGGACGAGCTTTTGAACAGCCTCTGCAAAAGAAATTCTATCAATGCACTCAAGAGTTCTTCTGATCTTTTCAGCATCGGAAAGAAGCACCTTTTCAAGAATATCGCCATCGCCTATAAGACTATTGGTAACCTCAATACGCTGAACAGCGGTAAGCATATTTCTGATCAGCTCCTGGAGTGCTCGCTGAAATTCGGGATAACCGTCAAAGCCAAGCTCGCAAGCAAAGCGAACAACGGTAGATTCGGAAACCCCAACGAGCTTTCCAAGCTTTGCAGCAGTCATATAGGCCGCCTTTTCATAGTGCTCGATAACATAATTTGCAATCAGCTTTTGCCCCTTTGAGAAAGAAGGCATCTGATTCTTTATCATCATTAAAAGGTCTCTTTTCATATATGTACCTCTCTTTTCTAAGCACAAAATTCCAATCAATATATTATAAAACAATTAAGCTTGAATGTCAACCATTTTATTATCTGTTTCAAAACTCCTCCTCCGCTTGGGGCAGGTTGCACAAAAATCTGGCAAAAAAATTGTCAATAATCCCGTGTAAAAAATTTGTCATATCCACTTTACATTTGTCGAATAAAATGTTAAAATTATAAGCGTAATCCGATGTCACTGCTGCGGCCGATGCGTATGCTCTGAAAAGGACCCAAAAAGCATATCATATCCGAAGCAGAAAATCTATTGCTTCGGCATTTTTTATGCCGACTATCGGAAACAAAAGGAGGACGCACTATGAAACTCATCTACAATGTCAAAGACAAGCCCAAATTCGGTAGGCTGATAGTTTTTGCTATTCAGCAGCTTCTCGCCATCATGGCAGCAACCCTTGTTGTTCCTGTTATTGTTGGAAACGGCATGAGCTCCGCCGCTGCACTTTTTGGCGCAGGTGTGGGAACTCTTGTATACGGTCTCTTCACAAAATTTAAGAGCCCTGTTTTTCTTGGATCATCCTTTGCTTTTATCAATTCAATGTTTGTTGCCTTTGCGGGCGGCGTTTCAATGGCAAAGGGCTTTGCCGGACTCATAATCGGTGCTGTTTTTGCAGGACTTGTTTATGTTGTGATCGCACTTGTTGTTAAGCTGGTTGGTGTTAGCTGGATAAACAAGCTTATGCCCGCAGTTGTTATCGGCCCAACAGTTGCTATTATCGGACTTTCACTTGCAGGAAATGCAATTGGAGATCTCCAAAACGGCGGTCTTAAGGTTGCAGAAAAGGTTGCAAGTGTTGTTACTGAAAATAACATGGACAAAATCGTCTATTCTGACAATTTTGTTTCTGTTGCTCATCCCCTTGTTTGCGTGCTTGTTGGTGTAATAACCCTTGCAATCGTTATGATCTGCGCAACCTATGGTAAAAAGATGACTCGCCTTATCCCCTTTATTCTGGGCATCCTCGGTGGATATGTAGTTGCAACCATCTTCACAATTATAGGCAATGCAGCCAACATCGATGCTCTTAAAGTTATTGATTTTTCAAAGATAACTTCTCTCTGGGCAGATGGCGTAAATCTCAGCACATTCTTCACCCTTCCCGATTTCACATTCGTTGAAGCCTTCAAGGGTATAAAAGAAATTGACGGTGCATACATCGGCACACTTGCAGTTGCTTATGTTCCTGTTGCCTTCGTTGTTTTTGCTGAGCATATTGCAGACCACAAGAATCTTTCTTCTATCATTGAATCCGACCTTCTTGAGGATCCCGGTCTCCACCGCACACTTCTCGGTGACGGTGTCGGTTCAATGGTTGGTGCATTCTTCGGTGGATGCCCCAACACAACATATGGCGAGTCTGTAGGCTGTGTTGCTATCACCGGCAACGCTTCGGTTTATACAATCGTTACAGCGGCTATTCTTGCCATTATCATCTCCTTCATCGCCCCCTTTGTTGCATTTGTAAATTCAATTCCTGCTTGCGTAATGGGCGGTGTTTGCATGGCACTTTACGGATTTATCGCTGTTTCCGGTCTTAAGATGGTACAGAAGGTTGACCTCAACGAGAACAGAAATCTGTTTGTTGTATCAACAATTCTCATCGCAGGCATCGGCGGTCTTACACTTACATTCGGCAAGGTAACTCTCACATCTATTGCAACAGCTCTTATCCTTGGTATTCTTGCAAATCTTCTCCTTTCAAAGAAGGCAGAGGATGCTGAATAAAAGAATGTTTTAAATTTCAAACGGC
>JAZUQN010000100.1:0-3513 GCA_045605745.1 Eubacteriales bacterium | reverse complement strand
TATAAAACAAAGGGAATGAGCCTCTATGAGGCGATGCAGAAGCTCTATGAGAAATACGGAGCATATGCGGAAAGAACCGTCAATGTCGTTCTTCCGGGCGTATCGGGGCTTTCGAAGATGCGCGAGATTATGGAAAGCCTCAGAACAAATCCGCCCGCGGTTCTTGCGGGAGGAAAGGTTCTTCGTATGCGCGATTATCTTTCGGGAAAAACAAGCGATGGAAAAGAGCTTCCTCTTTCGGGAAGCAATGTCCTCTATTTTGAGATGGAGGACGGAACGAGCTTCATAATTCGCCCGTCGGGAACAGAGCCGAAGATAAAGGTGTATGTCCTTGCAAAGGGAGACACTATGGAAAAGGCAGAAGAAACAGCAGAAAAATTCGCCAAAGCCGCAGAAGATATAGCAAAGTAGAAAATCAGAACTGCAGTGAGTAAACTGCAGTTCTTCTTGTTCAAACGAGCATATAAATTCTTCTTCAAATGAGTATATAATACAGTTGATTTTTTCTTCCTCGTGTGGTAACATATTATAGATTGTTCAAAAGCGAGGATGAAATTTAATGGCGGAATACATTTCATATGCGCTGTCGGGCGCTGCAACCGTGCTTGGCTTAATTGAGCCTTTTAATAAAAAAATGAGTATAATTTTGTTCTTTAGCTTGGTTGGAAATCTGCTTGTAGCTGCAAGCTATGCGTTTGCAGGAACGGAGGCAATGACAGGTGCGCTTATCTGTGCAGTTGCTTGCGTTGAACTTATAATAAACTTTATTTTGAAGAAAAAAGAAAAAAAGATTCCTGCCTGGCTTCTTGTTATATATTCGCTTGCGTTTGTTGGTGTAAACCTTATAGGCGGAATAAACGCGTGGTTTGACATTTTGGCGCTTCTTGCTGCACTTTGTTTTGTGTTTAGCTACGCACAGCAGAATTCGAAATACTATAGAGTGTTGTTTGTGGTAAATTCGGGGTTGTGGATAGTATATGACATATGCGCCGTATCCTACGGAAATCTGTTCACTCACATTGCACTTTTTATTGCAACGATAATATCAATAACCATACACGAGAGAAAAAAAGAAGAGTAATGTATAAAGCAGAGGAGAGTTTTAACTAAAGCTCTCCTCTGCTTTATATGTATAGCAACAAATGTTTCTTATTTGCTGAAAATGTCATCGAGACACATGATTGTTGCAGCTTTACGAACGTCCTCATAGTCGCTGACATATAGCTCTATTTGAACTTGATCGGCGTTGTTGAGTGGATGAAAGTATGTTGAGAAGCAATTTTTGAGCGTGGTCAGAAATTTTTCGCCCAACAGAGCGATATCTCCGCCAATACGGATGCTTCGTATGCTCAGGAGATCCACTGTGCTTCGCAGAACACTGCATAATATATGTGCATATTCTTCTAAAACAGATATAACTTTTTTATTTTCTGCTTCAAGTGCAAGTGCAATCTTTTTTATTGATTCGACGTTACAGTCCGAGCCAAAGTGCTCGGAATACTCAAGATCCATACCTGCTTTTTCGTTGAGGTTTCGGAAGAGTGAGAGTGTGTTGAGCAGTGTTTCTGCACAACCGTAGTTTCCGCATCGACATAGCTTGCCGTGATAGTCAACGACAGAGTGTCCAATCTCAACCGGAAAGCAAAAGTTTTTTTTGTTGTCGTTGCTGCTTAAAACAACGCCGGCAAAGATTGCTTCATCAATGTTTATTGACAACAGGGGCAGGCGCGCTGCCCACTTGTTTGCAAGAAAGGATTGGAAGGCAATTATTGAGCCGTTTGTGCTTATCATTATATGAGTGTTCTGTGGGAATTGACGAGCCAGACTTATTACCAAATGCCGGTCCAGAGAATCCTCGACAGAAAAAAATTGGGAAAATAAGAGGCTTCCGCTAACTGAATCAACAACACCCGGAAAAATAAGGTGAATACCCATAAGAGTGTTGAGGGGAAGTTTTGCGGAGCGCAAAAGACCACGAATGGTCTCGGCGATTGCGTTTGCTCCGTAATCTGTATTTCTGATTCGCGTGCCAATAATCTTTTTTAAGCAAATATCATAAATTGTGCAGATAAAGGAGCGACCCAAAAGTTCAACCGTGGCAACGCAGCCGAATTTATTATTCACTTCCAGCAAGATGGATTTACGTCCGCGCGGTGAGGCGGCAACGAGCTCTGTTTCTATTATCCATTGCTTTTTTAATAAATCATCGACAAGGTTTGAAACAGATGAAACCGAAAGAGAGCATAGTTTTGACAATTCGACGCGACTGATTGGCATATGGTCGCGTATCAGGTTGAATATGAGCTTGGTGTTATTTGATTTTATTTCTTGCTGAGATGTGCTGTATTCCTGTTGCTTTACATTGCGTATCTGTATCATTTATTTTACTCCTTGGAATAAATGTGTTTTTTCTGTTTCTTCAATTATACACTATTTAACAAAAAAAGTCCAATTTATTTTTGTCATAATAATAAATTAGATGTATTGACTGCCTTTTTGGCATATGATATAATGCATTTAATCCAAGCGTTGGATTAAATAAAAAGTGGAGGGATTATAATGTCTGAAAAATATACTTCAAAATGGAGTAAAGCAGAATTACAGGTTAAGTTCGAGCGTGGTCGTAAGGCTATTGCGGACGGTGTTAAGTTTCAAATGGGTTTCTTGCAGCCTGATGGCGGATATATATGGGATGGCTATCGCTGTGATGCATTTCATAAGCAGGCTTACAGCTGGAACTTGGTTGGAGAAAATGAAGCCGCACATCGCTTGTTGAATTGGATTAGGGATAACAGAATTCGTGAAGACGGTTCTTTGATTTTGGTTCCCACAGCTAAAGAAAAAGGAATGACGATGAATCCGCCACAGAGTCCGGACGATGCGAACATCGACATCTATAAACATTGCTGGACAATTCAGGGGGCACATCGATTGGGCCGCTTTGATGTATCATTTCCGATATATAACTTTTTAAAGACCTGTCAGCGCCCATGCGGAGGTTTCCCGTTGGAAAACTCAATGGATCACAGCAGAGCAATGACAACAGCGTGGGCAGGAGTTACGGCAATATACTTTAATGATTTGGAAATGGCACAGAAATGTATGGATTGGTGTTTAGGTGTTCAGGAGCAGAACGCAGATCCGGAGAAATATTATTTCTCAACAGATGATGCAGGTAAGATAATTACAGATAATGGAAATTATATTGATATTCATAAGACAAAACAGTGCTATTGGGAAGTTGGTTTCTCAATGATTCTTGCAAATCGTATGTACCAAATTACGGGTGACAAGAAGTATCTTGATGCTGTAGGCAAGTGGCTCGATTTTCTTTGGACTTGTGCAGAGGATGTTTGGAGCTATTGGGGAAGTGGAAAGGCTGCTCAGGCAGCGGCCATGTATTATTCCTTTACGGGTGATGAGAGAGGAATTGATGCTGCTGTAAGCTTTATTGACTTTGTTGTAGAGACACAGGTTAAGGTGGCGGATAAAGACGGAAAATATGCAGGCGGC
>JAZUQN010000099.1:0-8589 GCA_045605745.1 Eubacteriales bacterium | reverse complement strand
CTTAAGGTTGGAGACACCGTTTGCGCAAGGGTTGATGCAGAAAGACGAGCATCTATTATGAGAAGTCACAGTGCAGCTCACCTGCTTCAGGCGGCTCTCAGAACCGTTCTTGGCAATCACGTTTCTCAGGCGGGCTCTTATGTTGATGAAAACGAGACTCGTTTTGACTTTACTCATTTTACTGCTATGACACAGGAAGAGCTTGCAAAAGTTGAAACACTTGTCAACGCAAGTATTCTCGCAGGAGCAGAGGTTGAAACGGTTGAAACAGACATTGAAGGCGCAAAAGCTATGGGGGCTATGGCTCTCTTTGGCGAAAAATACGGAAGTGTTGTGAGAGCTGTTAAAATGGGTGAATTTTCAACAGAGCTTTGCGGAGGTACTCATGTTTCTAACACTGCAAAGATCGGTCTTTTCAAAATAATTTCAGAATCCTCTGTTGCGGCAGGCGTAAGAAGAATAGTTGCAACAACAGGCGAGGGTGTTCTGAGACTTCTTTCTGATAAAGATTTTCTTATCACTGAAACTGCGAGAGAGCTTAAGGTGCAGAAAACCTCAGATCTTTCTAAGCGTGCGGCACAGCTTCAAGCTGAGCTTCACGAGATGAAGAAAGAGCTTGATGCTCTGAATTCTAAGCTTGCGGCATCTAAAACCGCAGATATTCTTAAAGATGTAAAAACTGTCGGTAGCCTTAGATTGGTAACAGCTCGTCTTGATGGTATGGCACTTGATGCGGCTCGTTCTCTTTGCGATGATCTTAGAGCCAACAATGAAGATCTTGTTGCGGTTATTGCCGCCATAGCAGATGGAAAGCTGAATTTTGTTGTTAGCTGTGGCAAGGCTGCTGTAGCATCGGGAGCACACGCCGGCAAGCTTGCAATGGGCGTTTCTTCTGTGACAGGTGGTAAGGGCGGTGGACGCCCGGATGGTGCGGTTGCCGGTGGCAAGGATCTTTCAATGATTGAATCTGCGCTTGCAGAAGCAGAAAAGCTGCTTGCCGCACAGCTTGGTTAATTTTATATAAGGATAAAGGGACTGAGTTAATCAGTCCCTTTTAGTATGATTTACTTTATTTGTTATCAAACCACGTCTTTCCAACACTGGCTTTTGCAATTAGTGGAACATTTAGTTTAACGGCATTTTCCATACAGCTTTCAAGAATTTCTGCGGCTTTGTCCATACAATTCATATGAGACTCAATTATAAGCTCATCGTGAACTTGCAGTATCAGCCTTGCATCAATACCACTTTCTTTAAGCTTTTTTGAGGTTTCAATCATTGCAATTTTGATAATGTCCGCTGCTGTACCCTGAATGGGACTGTTTTTTGCAACTCTTTCACCAAAATTCTTGAGATTTTTATTCTGTGCCGCAAGCTCAGGAATATACCTGCGTCTTCCGAAAAGGGTAGTGACATATCCGTTTTCATATGCATCCCTAACTGTGTTGTTGAGATATTCTGAAACCTTTGGATAGCTCGAAAGATAGCTTTCGATATATTTTTTTGCTTCTGCTCTCGATATTCCGAGGTCTTCCGCAAGAGAAAATTCACCCATGCCGTAAACTATTCCAAAATTAATAGCTTTTGCACGCTTTCTCATTTCCGGATTTACTGCTTCTGCAGGCACACAAAATACTGTTGCAGCAGTTGAGGTGTGTATGTCCTCGCCTGAGGTGAATGCTTTTATCATTGCGTCATCTTCGGAAACTGAAGCGAGAACTCTAAGCTCAATTTGAGAATAATCTGCGTCGATGAGACGGTAGTTTTCGTCTTTCGGAACGAAGAATTTTCTAAGTTCTCTTCCAAGCTCTGTGCGGATCGGGATGTTTTGCAGATTTGGCTCACTTGAAGAAAGTCGTCCTGTCACCGTTCCTGTTTGATTAAAGCTGGAATGAACCTTGCCTTGATTATCTGCAACCTTAAAGAATCCATCCACATATGTGCTCTTTAGCTTCATGACCTTGCGGTATTCAAGAATATCATCGATTATCGGATGATGCGGACGCAGTTTTTCAAGAATTTCAGCACCTGTTGCATAGCTGCCGGATTTTGTTTTTTTGCTCGAAGGAAGTCCAAGCTTCTCGAAAAGCACATTTCCAAGCTGAGCCGGGGAGTTTATGTTAAATTCTTCTCCTGCAGCAAAGAAAATTCGTTGTTCAAGATCACGAGCAAGAAATGCAAGGCTTTCGCCGTAATTTTTCAGACCGTCGGTATCAATTCTGAATCCCGACATTTCCATGTCTGCAAGTACAGCAGCAAGTGGCATTTCAATGCTGTTTAAAAGTTGCTCGGCTCTGTCGGTGCTCCGAATCTTTTCATTAAGCTTCTGATAGATGCTATATATAACCTGACATTCGGTGCCTTCTGAAATATTGGCGATTCCGGCATATTCCAGCGCAAGATGCGGAAGGTCGAATGAGGAAGATGCATTGAGAACGTATGCCGAAAGCATTATATCGTGATGAACATTTCTGAAGGTTATGCCGTTATTTTGAAGCATTATATAAAAAGATTTGCAATCATAAACAACAATTTTCTTGTCGCTTGACAAAATGGTTTTAAGTTCGTCAATTCCTCCATTCAGCTTTATGATTTTTTCACCGTCGCTAACCAAAATTTTGTCTGCTGCAAAAACAGCAACGGTATCACCCGAAATTTTTTTAAGGCAATTGTTGTTTGAATCTATAATTTCAAGCGTTTTTTGCTCATTTAAAGATGTTTTTGCCTCGTTTAGTGAAAATCTTTTAAGAAGTGTTGAAAAACCGAACTTTGTGAACAACTCAGCCAGCGATGTGCTGTCAAAACCATTGTTTTTCAGCTCATCAAATGAAATGTCAAGAGGAACTTCGCAATTGATTTTTGCAAGCTCATAGGAAAGATATGCGCTGTCCTTTCCCTCAGAAAGCTTTTTCTTTAGGGCAGGGGAGTGTCCTGCCACTTCTATATTCTCATACACGCCGCTAAGCGAACCGTTTTCAGAAATAAGCTTTAAAGCAGTTTTTTCGCCAATGCCCGGAACACCAGGAATATTATCGGAAGAATCGCCCATCAGAGCCTTTACATCCACAAAAACAGTTGAAGAAACACCGTATTTTTCCTTAAACTTATTTTCGTCAATTAGTGCAGTTTCACTGTTTCCGGCAAGGAGAACTTTAATTTTTCCGTCTTCGCTTATAAGCTGTAGGGAATCTCTGTCACCTGTGAGAATATATGCTTCTGTATCTCCTATGTTGTATGCCATGTGGGCAAGTGTTCCAAGAATATCATCTGCCTCATAGCCTTCTTTCTCAAGAATCGTAAATCCCATTGCTCTGCAGATGTCCTTTGCATATGGAAACTGAGTTGCAAGCTCTTCGGGCATAGGTTTTCTGCCGGCTTTATAATTTTCATACATTTTATGTCTGAAGGTTGGTGCTTTTAGATCAAAGGCAACGGCAATATAATCGGGCTTGACGGCCTCAAGCTGTTTTGAAAGTATGTTAACCATTCCAAACAGTGCATTTGTTGGAATTCCCTCGCTGTTTGTTAGAATTCTAACTCCGTAGTATGCTCTGTTTAAAATACTGTTTCCGTCAACTACCAGTAATTTCTTCATGAGAACTCCTTTATTTAAAGAGGGCGACCTATGGCCGCCCTTTAATTTTTTATTTTAAGAATTTGTGCCTTCTTCAGCAGGCGCTTCTGAAATGGATTTTGAAAGCAAGCCGTTTTCTGCAAGATTTATAGCTCCGTTTGAAAGACTTATCAGCTTTGTGAAGATTGCGTTTCCTTCTTCCGTGCCTATAACAGAATGAGTAATTGCTTTTTCTTGAACACAGGGGGTGAGGACAACTGAGGGTGATTTATTTACAGAATATCTTGTTTTCGTTTCGTCAAAATGTGAGTCGGTAATACTTGCAGACTGAATAATTGTATCTCGTGAAAAATTCAGTTCAACCAATAGTGCTTCATGACGATCAGTTTCATACCAAAAGTTTCCGATGCCATAGATTATAGGGGTGTCGTTATAATATTCTATAGATTGCATAACAGTTCCGCGTGTTCCGATAACAATATTTGCACCTGCATCAACAAAGGAGTGCGCAAGAGCCATTTGAATAGTATCCGGCTTTTCGTTTGCGGAATTTGACCAGTCGGTATAAACAATTACATAATCTGCATTTTCTTTAGCTTCATTGATCATAGCAGTGAAATATGTTGAATTTGTTGCATAAATAACTCCAGAGGTTTTAGCACCTGCCTCAGGAGGCATTTTTTCATTCTTTGTTTGAGCTGCCGAAACTACTGCTATTTTTCTACCGCCAGCAATTATATATCTCGGGGTTCTTGCATCCTCAAGATTTGAGCCGCCTCCGATATAGTCGATATTGATAAGGTCAAGTGCTGAAATAGTATTTGCTAAGCCGGTGGCGCCGTAGTCATAAATTCTGTCGTTGGCGATATTTACCATATCAACACCGAGTATGCCAAGGACATTTGCGTTTTCGGCAGACGAACCGTGTCTCCACTGATTATCGATAGGCTTTGAATTGGCAGAAATGAAAGGACTTTCAAGGTTTATGCAAAAAACATCGGCACCGAGCATTTTTTCTGATAGCTCTGTTGAAAAGGAAGATTCCAGCAGATTTGTGCGGTTGTTTGTGTGAACTATAAGAGGAGACCACCAGTGCTTAACAGTTGTGTCAAGGTTGACATCTCCTGCAAAAGCGATGGTAAAGCTGTCAATATCGTCATGGAGGATGTAGTTATAATCGTCGGTCAAGCCATTAGCAAGATCATACAAAGCGATCAGGGTGTATCCGCATAGGGATTCCCAAACTGAGTCATTATATTCGTTAGCTTCCATATGCTCGCAAATACGCTCATAGATATCGGAACGTATATTGTCATGGCAGTATTCAAGAAGGTTGAGATCGATCTCCCTTACAGAGTCTACATCACCGATAGCGTCAAGCGCTTCTTCGGCTGTTTTGGGAGCAAGCTCAATCTGGCTCAGACGGCCTGTGTCAAGAGTTTCAAGGTCTGCTTCAAGGTCGCTTACATAATTTGCAAGTGCAAATTTATAAAAGACTGCGAGAGCAACAACAAGCAAAGCAGTTGCAAATACATTAAAAATCGGACTTCGGAAAAGTTTTTTTCTTCTGAACATTATATTTCCTCCATTGCATAAAGTAACAACTCACTTACATACAAAGTGTATTATAACATGATCGGTCGTATTCTGTCAATACGGATTTTAATTTTTGTTAAAAACAAATATCACTTTTTTCTTTTTTTAGGTATAATGAACAAAAAAATGTCTGCATTTTTGTTTAGTTGTATGACGGTAAATTTGGCTATAACTGTACAAAATTGCTTGACTTTTCGAGGTAAATTATGTATAATATTATAATAGATATACTCTTTTGTATTTTTTGGCGCAGCGTCGTCTGAAAATAAATAATCTCATTTTTGAAAGGAAGCTTAATATGAAATTCAAGCGTATTTTGGGTTTTGTTCTTGCAACACTTATGGTGATGTCCTCATTCACATTTGGTGGATTTGCGGCAACACAGAGCGTGCAACCAACAAAAGAAACAACAATTGTTTACGGCTCAGCTACTATCGACGGTACACTTACTGGAACAGAGTGGGATAATGCCGTTAAGGTTGATTTTCCTTATGACAGAAACAATGCGAATTTAAGCAGCGGTATACTTGCTGTTCCTGCGGTATACGAAGAGGGAAAGGCTCCCTATGCGATGGCTATGTGGGATTCTCAGTATCTTTATGCTTATTTCCGTGTCTATGATAACAGTATTATCACTGAAGGCGGTGCGCTTCACACGATGGACTCTGTTGAGCTCTATGTTGATGAGCTTAACGAAAAATGTGAAAACAGAAATGATGCCACAAGATTTTATCAGATCACTATAAAATCTGACGGCAGCGAACATTCTGCAACAGACAGCTCTTATACAGCTGATGACTATGCCGCAAATGTAAATGCAGCCGAAGGATATTATGAAGTTGAAATGAAATATGCATGGGCTGTTCTTAACCCTGCAAACAATGAGGTTATTGGAATTGATTTTGCCATTAACAATACAAATGAAGCAGATAGCGCAAGAGATAATTCCTACTCTTGGAATGACCAGACAAACTTGACCTATAAGGCTCCGGTTTATGCAGGAATCGGTGTTCTTACAGGCGGTCCCGATGTTGCTGTGACAAAGTATGATGTGGTTTACGATGCAAACGGTGGCGAAGGGGCTCCGGCTAATCAGAAAAAGACTGAAAATATTGATCTTACTCTCAGCACAGTTGTTCCTACTCGCAGTGCATTTGATTTTAAGGGTTGGTCAACAACTAAAGACGGCGAAGTTGAATATGCTCCCGGTGCGACCTATACAGCTAATGCGGGCGTAACGCTTTATGCTGTTTGGGAGCTTAATTTTGACACATCCAACAGAGATCTTCCCGCAGGAGCGGTTGAAAAGGCTCAAGGATGGGTTAAGAACGGCGATCTTGAAGATACATCGATAAAGTGGCAGATATATGAGCTTGACGGCGAGCAGGTTCTTCTCTTTACTTACTGGCCGGATGATGCAACTAAGATCCCATCTTCAACTGTTTATACATATAACAGTGACAAGCAAAGCGTTGGATATAAACAGTTTGGCACACAGTATTGGGCCGGAGAATACAGACACACAGTTAATAAGGTAATTTTTGGTGACGGTATTACTAAGCTTCAGGGCGGTGTACTTGGTGGTATGAGCCAAATCGCTGTTTGCGAAATTCCGGACACTCTTGATACTATAGACGGTGTAGCTTTTGAAGGCTGCAGTAAGCTTTCTTCACTATATGTTGCAGGAAACGAACCTGTCGAAGGTTTTGCCGATCTTTCACATATCGTTTCTATGGCTAACTATGCTTTTGATGCTTGTGCCGGAATCACTTCTGTGGCGCTGAATCCTGATTTTACAAAAGCTATCGGTATCGAGCTCTTCAAGGCAACATCGCTTGCTTCGATCGAGCTGCCGGCAGGCACAACAAGCGTTGACGAAAGAGCTTTCTCTAATGTCAGCACACTTAAAAAGGTAATTGTTAACGGAACCGAGACAACAATAAACAGATATGCTTTTGCAAACAAGGCTGATGGCACCGGAACCGATTATATAGGCCAGATAACCATTGTTGCTCCGGAGGGCTCTGCTGCGCATCAGTTCTGCATTGATAACGCGGCAACAGGCATTAAGTTTGAGGTCCTTGGCGGTCCTGTTCTTCCTCCTGAAGAATATGATGTAGTTTATGATGCAAACGGTGGCGAGGGTGCTCCCGAAGCTCAGATTAAGATAGAGGATATTGATCTTACACTCAGCTCCGAGGTTCCTACTCGTGAAGGCTTTGAATTTTTGGGCTGGTCCACTTCTGCTGATGGCGAAGTTGAATATGCAGCAGGCGCAGTTTATAATGCAGATAGTGCTGTAACTCTTTATGCTGTTTGGGAAGCTATTGATGAAAATGTTGTCAAGGGCAATGTTACTTCCTCTTGGAATAATAAGATAACCGCAGATTGCCTTTGGGAATACAACAAGGTAACTAAGGTTCTTACAATTATCAGCAATAAGACCGACTATAACGAGAGCGGTGCTGCAAACGGCACAGGCGGATGGGCAGAGTTTAATGCTGAGATCGAAGAGGTTGTTATAGTTGGCGATAACATTAGTAAAATTACCAGCAAAGCCTTTATGGGCGCTACTAACCTTAAGAAAATAACACTTCCGAGCAATATTGAACAAATTGACGTATACTCTCTTAGCGGATGTACTTCTCTTGAAACTATCTGTATTGCAGGTTCTCCTGTTATTGAGGGTGTCTTGGACTTCAGCACAGTTGTTGGTGCTAATAAAGTGGGCGGCAGCTCGTTTGCGGGTTCCGCAGTGTTTGGAAATACTGCAACTGTTGGAACAGGAATTATTCTCAGCGACTTTTATTCTGATGTAGCTGCCGAGGGTGAGACAGAAGCTCCAACTCTTAAGAAAGAAAATCTCCCTAGCAATATCACAACTATTTATGGTGCAACCGAGCATCTGAAAGCATTTGCAACAGAGAATGGATTGACATTCGTGCCTTTTGGCAAGTCTGAGGGTGCTAATATCTATTGGACAATCGATGAAAACGGCGTTATGACACTTCAAGGTAAGGGCGCACTTACAGGTCTTGGCGAAGAAATTGCTGCATATGCTGCCGATGTTAAGAGTGTTATTATTCCGGAAACCATAACGGAGATTTCCAACGGAGCTCTTGCGGCACTCACAGCTCTTGAAAGTGCTACGTTTAATGGCGACGCTCCTGAAGTTGCTGAGGATGCTAAAATATTTGGCGAGCAGTCTTCAGAATTTGTAATAAACGTTGCTGCAGGTGCAGCCGGATTTGAAGGCGAAACTTGGTGCGGATATAAAATCAGCGTTTCTGCAATCAAGGTTGGCGATGTTGATGCAAGCGGTAAAATCGAAATAGATGACCTCGTTCTCCTTGCTCAGGCTGTTGCAAGGTGGGAGGTTGAATATAACGCTTTTGCTGCAGATGCAGATGGAAACGGAA
>JAZUQN010000098.1:0-6513 GCA_045605745.1 Eubacteriales bacterium | reverse complement strand
GGAATAGCAGGACCAAAGGTTCTTGAACATATGGTGGATGCGGTGCTTTATTTTGAAGGTGAGCGTCACCAATCATACAGGATAATACGAGCAATCAAAAACCGTTTTGGATCGACAAATGAAATCGGCGTTTTTGAAATGACCGACAAAGGTCTTGATGAGGTTGAAAATCCTTCCGAAATGCTCCTTGCCGGACGCCCTAAAAATGTCCCCGGAAACTGCGCCGTTTGCACCATTGAGGGTACCCGTCCTATAATTGCAGAAATTCAAGCACTTGTGGCTCAAACGACATTTCCTGCTCCAAGAAGAACTGCTAACGGAATAGATTACAACAGAATGTGCCTCATCCTTGCCGTTCTTGAAAAAAGATTGGGGCTAAAATTCTTCCAAAGCGATGTGTATATGAATGTTATTGGAGGTCTACGCTTAGATGAGCCCGCTTCGGATGTAGCAATAGCCCTATCAATGGTATCAAGCCTTACAGACCGCATAATCCCCGACAATGTTATTGCAATAGGGGAGCTTGGTCTCTCCGGCGAATGTCGTGCTGTTTCAAACATAGAAACCAGAATTCACGAGGCTGCAAGATTAGGCTTTACCACTGCAATAATTCCATATCGAAATGTTGAAAAGCGAAAAATTGAAGTTAAAGGAATTGAAATTATTCCAATCAAAAGCATATTTGAAGCTCTTTCTGTTATGAAAAAGAAAGAAGAATAAAAAATGCTGTCACAATCAATTGTGACAGCATTTTTTATTTAATAGGTCTGAAGCTCCACGCAAAATATCCTGCAATGATTATTACAATTGCGATTATTATTATCAAGGGAGCAACCTTTATATCGAACAAATTGAAACCTTCCTTTTCCTCTTCGGTTTCAGAATTTGTAATATCAGCATCAACTTCCGACGAATTATGCGGATCATAATGCCCAGTTTCAATCGCAACATCAGACCATTTATCCTCTGTATCTGCTATATAATCTGTAGTATCAGCGTCAGTAATCACTGGCGCCTCAGTATCTATAGGATTTATGGTTTGAATAGGCGGTGTTGTTTCTGGCGTCTTTGTTGTGTCCGGAGCCTTTGAGGTATCCGGCGTTTTTGTTGTATCCGGCGTTTTTGTTGTATCCGGTGTTTTTGTTGTGTCCGGTGTTTTAGATGTATCTTGGGGAATTATAACCTGGGCACGGTCAAAAGCAATTCCAAGAACCATAGAATCAAACATTTGAATATCATTTTTATTCATCATCTCATTGGCTTTTTCCATTTGAATAACCACTGTTTTGCCGAGATGACCGGTTGTATACTGAAAAATATCGTTATCTGACGACTGCATATGAAGTGCAATATATTTATGCGTGTTTCTCGTTAAAACAGCAGCTTCATTAACATTATATCCTGCAGCCTCAGCATTCGATTTCATTTCGTCTTTTATGGCATTAAGAACAGAATTATTAATATCAAGGGTATAATCAATAGTTTTTCCGTTTCCGTCATAAACGATAATAACAGAATTCGAGCTTTGAGAAAAGGCAAACAACGAAATGCCTGAATTACCGCCACCGAAAAGCTGATCTTTAGTTATACCGTATTCGGAGAAAACTGCTTCTCTACCCGACATATCCTTTGTAAACACATCCCAGCCCGAAGGTACTGTTATAGAAAGACCGAGGTCATTTAGATAGTGGGTAGCAGCCGACGCCTCAAGCGCCAATATTAAAATGAAACTAAAAAAGATTAAAGCACCGAGGCACTTATAAAACATCGTTTTCACGACCATACTCCTTTAAAATTTATTCGGTAATCATAATATTTCCGTCAGAAATATTAACTTCAATCACAGTTTGCACAACTCCTGATACACCTGTATATTCCATGCCCTGAGTAAAGCTTCCGTTTTCATAAATATCGCCAAAACATCTAACTCTACCGTTTTCGCTTTTCAAACGTAAAACACTTGAAAGCAACTCGTCGCTTGCATTTTCATATTTAAAATAACCTTTTTCAATATTGGCATTTATGTCTGTTAGCTTCGATGTGCTGATCCACTGATAACCGTATTTAAGCTCAGAGCTGCTTGAATAAATATTTGAATTTCGTATGCGAAGATTTCCCTCGTCGATCTTAACAGTAAGATTTCCGGATGTAACAAGCTTATCAATAGCAACAGAGCCGTAATCAAGCTCAATTTCAAAATCCAAATCCGAAGCAATATCCGTGACAATAACGTCGCCGCTGTAAATATCAAAATCAAGCAGCTTAACCGCACTGTCTTTGGGCAAATAAATATGAGCCTCTCTGGTTTTGCTTGCCATCTTAAAGGAATTAATATAATTTCTAAAGCCGTCAAAATTGAAGCTGAATAAGCTTCCAAGTGAAGATTTTTCCTTTATTGAAACAGTAGTTGCACCGGCAGCAATGCTGAAATTATCTATCGGATAATTAATAAGCTCAATTCGTCCTTTCTCTTCAGTGCTCATAACGCTGACCTCCACATAAGAAAGGTCAAGAGATATTTTCTTTATCTGCTCAAAATCAAATTCATATGTATAAACATATTGTCCGTCATCATTTTGCTTTTGGTTGAAAAGCTCAAAGCTGTTACCCTTTGCCATAAAAAAGCCAACCAAACACAGGATAACGCCTATCAGTGCAAAAACACCGGAGACAATAAGCAGCCTTTTCATTTTTTTAGTAAAAATCATATACTGCATACCTCCCTCAGCTTTCTGATGAGCCTTTTGATCTTTTTAAATAGCCTTGAAAGGAATTTCCAATACTTCTTAATAGCCATCGGAACAAATTTTGTGCCTAATCTGTAGATTAAAACAGAAGCGCAAATAACAAAGGCAACTATCAAAAAGCCAAAGCCAAGCTCAAATAGGCCAATATAAATTTCACCCTTAACAAATTTAATAACCGAATAGACAAGCTCCGCTAAGGTTGCCACTGAGCCGCCAAGTATCATTGCTATCAGAGCAGGTATGTAAGCCACCATAAAAGCTAACATAATGATATAACAAACAGGAATCATCAGCAAAGAAAGAACACCGATAGTTATCCAAACAGGGCTTAAGACCACAGTTAGTATCCAGAAAAAAATCGGATTTCCTGTTGGTTTAAGATATTCCTCCTCTTCGATATCATCAGCATATATATCAGTTTCCAAATCGTTCTCTCTTGAAATAAGCTCTTGAAGATCATACTCTCTCGTAGCCTCCCCCGGAGAGCTGTCATCATCATAATAGTCCTCAGCTTCCTTTGAAAAATCCTCAATCAAATCTTCAAGTTGTTGGCTCTCCGACGTCATGCTCTCACTATTGTCTTTAATAACAATTGGAACAGATATGGATGAAAATACATTTTCCGCATTTTCAATATCAACAAATAAATTTTCATCATCGGTGATGATATTTTCTTCACTCATCGGTATATTATCAGGCATAAAATCTTCATAAGCATTATTTTCTTCCTGCTCTAAAGAAATTTCCAAATTGTTTTCAAAAGGTGCAAATTCAAGCTCAAATCCAAAATCCTTCTTCTCGCTTTCAACCGCTTCTTTTTTTGCCTGTGAAATATCTATTTCATCATCTTTGTTATCTTGCGGTGTATCGTCAATGACATCAATCAAAGCAGCGACACCGGTAGATTTTAACTCCTCATTATTATCTGTAGAGACGGATTCTGAGACTTTGGCGCCAATAATCTTAAAAATTTCTTCTGCAAAATCCTCAGGGCTTTCATAATCAAGATCTTCAGATTCTTCACCTATGCCAAGATTTATAAGATACAAATTTATATGCTCACGCTGATTTGCAATTTCGGCCTCATCAACCTTTAAAGCTCTCAGATGCCGGCAAACAAGATCAACAAATAATTCTCTTTTCATAATACACATTGCCTTTCTTGAAAATTAAAAGAAAAATGCAAAAAAACTATTTATTAAAACTGAAATATATGTTATAATATGATTGATAAATCAAGTAATTTAATCTATACTTTTATATTATAACAGAAAAAGGAGAAAATTTCAATATGCGAGTTAGAAAAAAGAAGCACGGAAGCGAAAGAATTCTCGCTTGCTCTCGTTTTCTCATTGAAAATCCAAGGTCACTTGCAGATGATCCAATGTCTGCTTTCAAAAAAGCAAGACCAATACACCTTGAAATCGGCTGCGGCAAAGGCAGCTTTGCCACAGGGCTTTCAAAAGCACGCCCGGACATCAATCTGATAGCTATGGAAAAGGTTGCAGATGTTGCTGTTACAGCACTTGAAAAAACTGCACAAACCGAAAACGAAAGAGACGATAATCTTCGATTTATTATTGGAGATGCTAAGTTTTTAACGGAGTATTTTCCGCTACATTCAATTGACACAATATACATAAATTTTTGCGACCCGTGGCCAAAAAAGGGACACGCAAAGAGACGCTTGACTCATCGTTCTTTTCTTGAAATATACAGAGAACTTCTCCGTGAGAACGGCACACTGATTTTTAAAACAGATAATGAAGGGCTATTTGATTTCAGTATGGAAGAATTTGAAGCCGCCGGACTAAAAATTCTTTGGCACACAAAAAATCTTCATGCCGAACAAAATGAAATTGCAAAAAGCAATATAATGACAGAATATGAGCGTAATTTTTCAGCTAAGGGCTTTAATATTTGCTCTGCTCATGTTATATTTAATGAAAGTGAGAATAATAATGCTTAATAATCTGGTTTTATCAAACAGAAGCTATCGCTGTTTTACAGAAAAATTAATAAGTAAGGAACAACTGACAGAACTTATAGATCTTGCAAGAAAGGTTTCTTCTGCCAGAAATCTTCAAGCACTCAAATATAAAATAGTTTGTACCAAGGACGAATGTAAAAAGCTTTTCCCTCTTACAGCTTGGGCCGGTGCACTTCGACCACTGATACTGCCACCCGAGGGACATGAACCGACAGCATATATTATTATCTGCACAGACAATGAAATTTCGCCCGAGGGTACAAATCGCTTTATCGGAGTGGATATCGGCATTGCAGCGCAAACAATTATGCTGAAAGCCACAGAAATTGGCTTTGGCGGATGCATGATAGGCGCATTTAAAGCTGAAAAGGTTAACCAAGCCATGGAAATCCCGATGAAATATACTCCGGCACTTATTCTTGCATTGGGAGAGCCTGACGAAAAAATCCTGCTTGAAGATGCTGATACAATGGATAAGCCATATTATAGGGACGAATCAGGAATACATCATGTTCCGAAAAGAAAGCTTGAGGATATTATAATATGATGCCAAATTTTGATCCTGATGGCGTTCTGATCGTCAACAAGCACGAAGGCCCCACCTCTCACGATATTGTAAATATGATTCGCAAGCTGTACCACACAAAGAAGGTAGGACACACCGGCACACTCGATCCAATGGCAAGCGGTGTTCTCGTCGTTCTTATTGGAAGAGCTGCGAAAGCGGCTGAATATCTTGTATGCGATGAAAAAAAATATGAAGCCACCCTTCGTCTTGGAATCACCACAGATACAGAGGATATAACAGGAAAGGTTTTATCAAGCTTTGAAGGCAATCTCCCCACTGAGGAAGATGTCCTTTGTGCAGTTAACTCTTTTGTTGGAAAAAGTGAGCAAATCCCCCCAATGTACAGCGCCTTAAAGGTTGGTGGAAAAAAACTGGTTGATCTTGCAAGGCAAGGAGAAGTCATTGAAAGGAAATCTCGCCCCATCGAAATCTTTACCGCAGAATGTCATAGAATAAACGAGACAGATTATCACCTTTCTGTACACTGTTCAAGCGGAACATATATAAGAACGCTTTGCCGTGATATTGGTGAAAAGCTTGGTTGCGGAGGAACAATGGCAACTCTAAAAAGGACTGAAACAGGCGGTTTTCCCATTTGCGACAGCATAACAATAGACGCCCTCAAGGGGATGACAGAAGAACAGCTTTTGGACAAATTGATCCCCACAGAATCTCTTTTCTCTTCCCTTTATTCGATTAGCCTGCCGGCTTTTTATGAAAAACTCTGCCGTAGCGGTTGTGAAATTTATCAAAAAAAGATAAAGACCAACTTTGAAGTCGGCACAAAAATAAGAATTTGCTCAGAAAAGGGAGATTTTTTTGCCCTGGGTGAGGTTGCAGAATTTGAAAACGGTACAGCAATAAAAGCAATTAAAACATTCAAGTTATAATATTGCATATTGGTTCTAAAAAGTGGCTAAGTTGATAGCTTAGCCACTTTTTTGTGTATCTATGCCCTCAAACAGGAGTTTATCGAGGAGTTCTATTTTTTGTGAAAAGGCATCTCCCCGATAAATCTAAATTTAGTATGCCGAAAAAAGCCTGAATCACCTTCGTGATTCAGCCTTTTCTATTATACGCTGTGAACGCCGAGATCTTTATCTGCGTTTGTTGCGTCTATATTATATTTCTGTGCCTTTCTGTGTTCAAAGAACTTCTCTGCAACCTGCTCAAAGAGTGCATAAGAGAGAACGTCCTCATCCTGCTCA
>JAZUQN010000097.1:0-3393 GCA_045605745.1 Eubacteriales bacterium | reverse complement strand
TTTTAAATGTCTGCTCAAAGCCGAGGAACTTCATAATAGAAGAATTTACAGAGGGATGGAAGCGAAGACCTCCCTTGTAAGGACCGATTGCAGAATTGAACTGAACTCTATAGCCGCGGTTGACCTGAACATTTCCTTTATCATCAACCCAAGAAACTCTGAAAGAGATCATGCGCTCAGGCTCAACCATTCTTTCAATGATGCCTGTTTTTTCGATTTCAGGGTTCTTCTCAAGCACGGGCTCAAGAGATTCGAGAACCTCCTTTACAGCCTGAAGAAACTCAGGCTCACCCGAATCGCGCTTAACTGCGCCCTCATAAACTTTTGCCAGATACTGATTCTTGAATTCCATTTGTAATATGTCCTTTCAAATAAAAAATTGCAAATTATTATATGCGAAAAGATATTCGCAAATCAAAAAATACATTTTATATTTTATCACAGCA
The DNA here is from genome assembly GCA_045605745.1 of Eubacteriales bacterium. Lineage (GTDB taxonomy): Bacteria > Bacillota > Clostridia > Oscillospirales > CAG-272 > SIG710. The sequence continues at coordinate 2,947 of JAZUQN010000097.1, read as the reverse complement.
TTTGCCATTTTTCAATAGTTTTTTGAATATTTTTTGAAAAAACTTGCAAAAAAACAAATATTTCTGTTTTTTTATGCAGATTTTTTTGACAGAAATCTAAGAATTTTCCATTATTTTCAACAGCCAATACAGCTCAAGCAAAACGACGGAGATTTTGCAAGCCATTATTTTTTTCTTGCAAAATATCAATCAAATTTTCTTCAGCTTAGCATATGTTGCCATCAGCTTTTTTGTGCCAACCTTGTCAAATGCGATCTCATATAGAGTATCTGCTCCCATCGGCTTTGCTGATAGTATCTCTCCTTCGCCAAATGTCATATGGATAACGCGATCTCCCTCTGTAAAGATCTGTATATTTGCCTTTTGTGGGCGCACAAATAGCTGTTTGTTAACCGTTATTTCATCGTTTTTGAAAATCTGAGGCTTGGATTTTGCCGCAAAGGATTGACCGTGCACACCTGAGAAACCGGCTCCCCTTTCCTCTGTTTCATTTTCAATAAGCTTATCCGGGATTTCATCAATAAATCTTGATATGGGATTATACTGAGTTCTGCCATAAAGCAAGCGGCATTTTGTATGAGTGATAAACAAAACATCCTTTGCCCTTGTAATAGCAACATAAGCAAGTCTTCTTTCCTCTTCAAGCTCGTTCATATCAAGGATAGATTGCATTCCCGGGAATATTCCGTCCTCAAGACCGGGCAGAAAGACAACGGGAAATTCAAGACCCTTTGCGCTGTGTATTGTCATAAGCACAACTGCATCGGCATTTTCATCATACCTATCGACATCGGCAACAAGAGCTGTTTCCTCAAGAAAGCCTGTGAGTGTAGGCTCTTCGTTATTCTGCTGATATTCTATAACATTGGAAATAAATTCTTCAAGATTTTCAAGGCGTTCTGCCTCTTCCTCTCCTGCCTCCTCTATCATGCGGCGATATCCTGTGCGATCAAGAGTTTGCCTAACCAAAACATCAAGAGATACCTCACCTGAGATTCTCGTCAGATACTCAATAGTATCAGCAAATTCGGAAAGTCTGGAAGTATAATTTGCAAGGGCAACATACTTTTCGGAATTTCTGACAACATCGAACAAGCTGCAGCTTTCTGCAGCTGCAATATCTATAATAGCTTCAATAGCCTTTGGGCCGATCTTGCGCTTTGGCTCGTTTATTATTCTGAGGAGTCTTTCTCTATCGGCATGATTATTTATAAGCTGAAGATATGCAACAATATCCCGTATTTCCTTGCGGTCTGCAAAACGGACACCCCCAAGCATTCTATAGGGCATTCCGCTTCTCGCAAAAGCATTTTCTATATTGTTGGACTGAGCATTGACCCTATAAAGCACTGCAAAGTCCTTATATTTGCGTTCGCCTCTTGAAACCATACGGTTGATGGTGTCAATTATATACCTGGCTTCCCTGTTCTGATCGTCAAGACGGCAAAGATGTATCTTTTCTCCCTCATTTTTAGCAGTCCAGAGAGTTTTGCCCTTTCTTCCGCTATTGTTTTTTATAACCTCGTTGGCAGCATCGAGAATGTTTTGTGTAGACCTATAATTTTGTTCAAGCTTTATAACCTTTGCATCTCTATAAGTGCGGTCAAAATCCAAAATGTTTTCTATTGTTGCGCCTCTGAATTTATAAATACTCTGATCGTCGTCTCCAACAACCATCAGATTTCTGCACCCTCCTGAGAGAAGAGATGTCAGCACAAATTGGGCACGGTTTGTATCCTGATATTCGTCAACACAAACATATTTAAAGCGCCTTTGATAATATGTACGAACCTCCTCGTCATCACTCAGTAGCTTAACCGTCTGCATAATGATATCATCAAAATCAAGGGCGTTTGATGCTTTCAGCTGTTTTTGATATTCTATATAAACATCAGAAATCTTTTTAAGACGAAAATCCGAGGCTGCCTCATCTCTGAACATTTCGGGAGTCATAAGGGCATCCTTCGCACGGCTTATCTCATTTTGGGCAGTTTTGATAGGCAATATTTTTTCATCAATATTAAGCTTTTTCATACAAGACGAGATAAGCTTTTTGGCATCATCCATATCATAAATTGAAAAGCCCTCTTCATAGCCAAGACGCACACCGTATTTGCGCAGTATCCGCATACAAATCGAATGAAAGGTTCCTGCCCAAATATCTTTTGCAATGGTTTCGTCACCCGAAAATGCATCTGAAAGTCTGGTTTTTATTTCATTTGCGGCCTTGTTTGTAAATGTTATCGCCAATATCTGCCACGGCGGACAAGGCTCTGTGATAAACACAGGTAAGAGCTGTTCAATCTCCTCTGCGGGCAGCTCTGCAGCCATCTCAAGGCTTTTTATTTGTTCCTCATTCATTCCATCGGGCACGTTATCAGAATAATAAGCATTGCCATATTTTATAATGAAAGCTATTCTTTTAACAAGGACAGTGGTTTTTCCGCTTCCTGCGCCCGCAAGAATAAGCAATGGATCGTTTATTGTAAAAACTGCCTCTCTTTGCTTTGCATTAAGCATCCCATATGCCTTATCAAAAAGCGCACGCTTTGCATTTAAATATCTATTTGTTAAAATTTCAGTCATGTTATTTTCCTTTCAGAATTACTCCCATATATTATACACCTTTTTTAATCCAAGTTCAAGAGAAAAAGCGTATATATTTTGAACTAAAAGCAGAGGGCACCGTGAATAGATCACGATGCCCATAAGCTTTATAGGATAATTATCTGCGATTGTCTGCTCTGTTCTGATTCTGGTTCTTATTTTGGTTCTGGTTGTTGTTCTGGTTGTTGTTCTGGTTGTTGTTCTGATTATTGTTCTGATTGTTATTCTGATTGTTATTCTGATTATTGTTCTGATTGTTATTCTGATTATTGTTCTGATACTTATTCTGATTGTTGTTCTGATTGTTGTTCTGATTGTTGTTCTGATTGTTGTTCTGATT
>JAZUQN010000096.1:0-6345 GCA_045605745.1 Eubacteriales bacterium | reverse complement strand
CTCACGCCTTGCAGATTGTCTTTCGTTGTCATCTCATAGGATCGCTTGATAGATTATGGCAAATATGGCTTATAAACGGCTGCTTTTTGGGTTATTTCTTAAGATATGCGCCCCAAAGGGCACATACCGGGCACATATTTTCGCACAAGTGCCCTGCTGATTTTCCCCTATTTTACGGCTTTTTTAATGCTTCGGGGCACATGGGCACATATTTTCGCATTTCTTTATATATAAAAAACTAATACCTTTTATTTAGAAAGAGAACACAAAAGGGTGGAGACCCTTGTCCAAAAGGTGGAGACCCTAAAAACCACCTCCACCCTCATTTTTTCCCATTAGAACGGCATTTTTCGGGCATGGTGGAGAGGTGGAGACCATAAGCGCAAAAACATACTATAAATTATTATTTTTTAATAATAATAATTTTTCAGCTTGTTTTTATATAAACCACCTCCACCACCTCCACCAATACTGTAATTTTCCCATAAGAACGGCGTTTTTTAAGGGTGGAGACCCTAAAAACCACCTCCACCAATAAAAAAATTGTTTTCTTTGATTTTTCCCATAAGAACGGCGTTTTTTAAGGGTGGAGACCATTGTTTAAGCACCTCCACCCTTTTCGTATTTTCATTAAATTTTAGCCTTATTAGCTCTGTTTTTTTGAAGAATAGGCTTTTTTTCTATCGGAACAGGCAAAGAATACAAATTCCATTTTTTTGATTTTTTCTTTTCTATTCCGAGCTTCTTCACAATCAGACCAAAATCTTTGTTGTCGCAGTTTCTCAGCCCGGTGTATTTGCTTGGCAATAAATCCTTAAAGGTGGAAATATCGATCCATTCCGTGTAGTATTGTTTTGGATCTCCCTCCGCTTCGTGCAAATAATCCTCCAATTCAAGTTCACCCGGAATATATTCTGTGTGCGCTCTGTTGCTGTCGATAACCTGATTCTGCATATCTTCAGGCAAAGAATATAGCTTTTGTGTTTTTGGGTTCGTGACCTCTTTTCTCGCTTCCTCCGCTTTTTCTTTCGCTTGTGACCAAAGCTGCATAAAATCAAAGCTTTCAAATTCTTCTATAAATCGTTCGTTTCTGACGGGAATAACCAAAAAACGCCTATTTCCTGCTCTTGCCGGTAAAAAATCGGGTCTGTTTACTGTTCCGATATAGGTCGTTCTTCGGGGCTTGTCCGTAAAATTATGCCCGTAAGGCTTGCGGAAAGAGTCGATTCTATTCGTAATGAATGCTTTCATAGCTTCCTCACGCCTTGCAGAGTCCCCGAACTCCGATAATTCAACGCCAAATCGGCAAACAGCTCGCATAAGCTGATCTTTATCATCAGGATCAAATGACCTTATTTCATCGAACGCCCGGAACGAATATTTTTCTTCAAAATATTCTGCCATATATAACATACTGACAAATCGGGTTTTTCCTGTTCCCTCCGCTTCACCCTGCAAAACAAGGATATAGTCTGCGCCTTGCGGTTTGTCTGCCGTTGCCATTTCATAGGCTTGCATGAGAAAATACAAAAGATACAACTCATACACCGCAGCGTTTTCGTCAGCTCCGTTTTCGGGCTTGCCTGTAAGAATTGCGACTGCATCTGCAATCCTGTCTCTTTGATCCCATTGTGGAAGCTGCTCGAAAGTTTCTTTTACAGGGTTTACTTTGTTTCTCCCTGCAATCAAACGCAAAATTTTCTCCATATTTTGCCAAGATGCAACTGTAATAGCAGGATCACCCTGTAAATATGCGTCCCAAATTTCCGTGATGTGATTATCTTCAAACGGCTGCGGAGGCTGATCTTCTCTCCGCATATAAATTTTTTCGTCGCATTCGTTCAAAAATACAGTTATTTCGTTGCTGATAAGGAACTTCGTTACAGCATCCACTTTAGAAAGCGACGGAGGAACTGTTGCGTTATACTTGTTTATTGCATCGGCTACAATTTGCTCAACAACTAATGAAGAATACGCCTCGTTGTTTTTATACAGCGGTGCTTCTTTCAGCAGCTTGGTTATATACTCCGCATTTCTATTTTTGCTGTGTACGCTATCGCAAACTGCAAATGCGACTTTTTCCAAAAACAGGCTTATTTGAACAGGATCGTCTGTGATCGTCCCTGTTTTCCATGCGGTTTGAATGTCCGCATTAAATGTTTTCCAAATTTTATCTATTTTCTGCTGTGTTGTTGTGTTCGCCATTTCCAATCTGCTTTCTTAATTCCTCGATCAATCGCTTGTATCCTGTAAGTTCTGCCTTTTTCCTGTGATAATAGGCTTTGCCGTATTCGTTTCTTTTCTCTCTATATTTGCCTTTGATATAGGCATATCTGATTTTTTTTGCTTCGGGTGTCAGTTCGTCCTCTTTACCTTCATATCCTGCTTTTTTGTTCCAATAACGGGTTTGATACATCCTGTTTTTTGCTGTTTGGCTCTCCAAATGTGGTCCTTTCCAAAAAAGAAAAGCCCTCCTGCACGCTGCAAGGGGCTTCTGTAATTTTCCACGCTTAAAAGTACAAAAATGTTGACTTTTATAACACATATCGGTTATATTGGATATGTGAATTTTAATTTATGTCTACAGCTTCGGAGGTCAAGCCATCGCTGTGCATAAACCTTTTTTGAAAACGCCTTGTTCCCGCAGGGTGTTTTTCTTTTTTCGCATATTTTATTTGAGCCCATTATAACTCAATATCGCATAAAATGGCAAGCGGTTGTGACTTATATTTCAGTTGCCTTAAATATGCGCCGTTTATGCTTAAATGGAATTATTTCGGTAATAACTGCGGTTTTTTCTGCCAAAACTGCCGTTTTTCCGTCAATAACTCGGGTTATTTCCGAATTTACTAAAATAAAAAATTTTTCCTCGACCTTAACAAAACCTAATAAAACTCGACTTTCCACTTGAATTTTTTTCTGCGGAATTGTTTTTCTTTGTCGGTGGTGTGTATCGGTTAAATAGAAACTCGCAAAAATGGTTACCCTCTCCGGGGGGGGTGCTATGCTGCCGCTCCCTGTCTGTGCGCCCTGCGCTGCGCCGCTGCTGCCATACAAAACAGGGGCAAAACAGAGCACAAATAGCGGTGATCTGATTGTCAAATTGTGTCGAGTGCGATCTGCGGCAATGTGCGGCAATCTGCGGCAACTTTCCGCAACTGCTCATGTATGCAGATGATTTCAAATGATTTCAAATGATTTCAGATGCTTTCACGCTGCAAAATAGAACGAAAAAAGCAGCTTCCATGACTTCATAGTATTTCATAGAAACTGCTGTTATTTGCATCGGTTCATTGTCCGCTAATAGTAATTATTTCGCAATGACTGCATCGTCAACGCCCTTTCAATATCCTCCGCAGCTCTTTCTCCGATACTCTCCAACGCCCTCCAATTTTAACCGCTTTCAGCTTTCCGTCCTTTATCCATTGCAGCAGCGTTCTCCGGGTGATCCCGATGATGTCCTCCATTTCTGACAAACTGAAATGTTTATATTCTGCGTTTGCTTTGCCTGTGGCTGCGCTCATTCTTTCGGGCTTTCCTCCATGCGTTCAAGTGCAAGGTGAATGTATTCGTTGAAAGAGATCCCGAGCGCATCTGCTCTCTTTTTTGATTTTTCGTAAATCGTAGGACGGAACACAAGCTGTACCCTGCGTGTTTTTACTTCCCTCCGCTCTGTGTAGCGTGGTTCGCTGCTATCGGCTTTTACAGGCGTTTTTCTCTGTTCTGCCTCTGTTTGTTCGGCAATCGGTTCTACAGCCTCAGAAGCGGTCCGAGCGGCTTCCTGTTCGGGTGCTGTGCTTATAAATTGCATTGCAGGGCTATCTAAAAATGTTTTCTTTGCCATGTTTCAATGATCCTTTCAAATGTCGAGTAATTCATCTATGAAGTTGTTATAATCCTCCGCAACTTTGGCGTTGGGTGCATAGTCAAATATATTCCTCCGCAGAATTTGCGCTTCTTTGATAGAGGTGGCTTCCCTGATCTTGGCTGCAAATAGCCTTGTTCCGTTCCTGTTGGCGATCTGCGAGGCAAGTTCCGCAATTTCCTTGCTGAGTATTGTTCTGCTGTTAAATCGTGTCAAAAGGATCCCTGCGACCTCAAGATGCGGATTGCAGTATTTCTTTACGGGTTCTATTGTAGTGAAAAGCTGCTCTATTCCTTGCAATGAAAACAAGTCTGCCTGTGCAGGAATAATAACCTGATCGCAAGCTGTGAGCGCATTTATAGTTAAAATCCCCAATGTTGGCGGCGTATCAATAACAACATCGTCAAATTGCCCTGAAATGGCTTGCACAGCCTCTTTTAAGCGGTATTCTCTCCCGGTCGATACAATAAACGCATCAGCTCCCGAAAGCGCAGGAGAAGCAGGGATAATGCTATATTTTTCAGCAGTTTTCACCGCTGAGGCTGCGTCTGTTTCTTTCATCAGTACGCCTAAAATAGTGCCTTGCTCCTGCTGTGTTATTCCTGCCAAGCTCGTTAAATTGCATTGCGGATCGGTATCGATTGCGAGGCACTTTCGCCCTCTTTGCGCTAATCCTGCGATCAATGCGGAGGCTGTTGTCGTTTTCCCGACGCCTCCCTTTTGGTTTATAACTGCGTAAATCATGCCAATTTCGTTCCCCTTTCGTTTTCCTCTCTGTCCACTTTCAGGATCATATACACAAGATCAAGAAGCTCCGCATCGTTGCATTTTTCGGCTTCTCCCGTCAACTTTTCACGCATTATAAGAACGCCGCAATCAATCTTTTGCTTTTCCATTGTCCATATCCCCCATGAGCTTCCAGGCTGCTGCCATTCCTTTGCTAAAGCCTCCGCAGAATATGTCAAACTCCGCTGCAAGGCTCGTCCGTGGCTGCTCTCCTGCTATTTCGTAAAGAGTGCGGTCTATTTCGTTTTGGGTCTTTCCCTGTTCTGTTGCCCATTCCGCCCATGTTCGGATTATGCTCTGTGTAATTGCTCCGTCAATGTTTCTTTTCATCTGCTTGCCTTTCTTGGCGTCCTTGCTTTTTCCCTCGTTATCGGTTAAAATACAAGTGACGCGAATCTTCATCTTTTCAGTTTTGCGTTGTCGATCAAAGAAAGCTCCTGTTCGTTCGCCAATTCGCAGGAGCTTCCTCTTTTTTACCCTTTTTCCCTGCTTAACAATTAAAAATTGCGTTTGCGATCCTCAACTCGCTGTTGTTCTTCGCTCTTTCGAGTGCGTGAGAATAAATAAGCGTGGTATTTATGTTCGAGTGATCAAGAAGCTGCCTTGTTTCTTCAACTGTTGCTCCGTTTAAGAGATTAAGCGTTGCCGCTGTATGGCGGAGGCTATGAGCGGTCAGCCTGTCACTATTCAAACCTACATCGATCATGTGATCCTTTACCAATCTGCTGATTGACTTCGTTGTCATGCGCTGCCCGTTGTTTCTGTTTGCGATCGATGCGAAAAGCGGTGCTTCAGGTGCTGCCTCCGCTCTGTCTGCGAGATAATCAAGAATAGCGTCTTCGACTTCCGGGGCAATTTTCACATAGGTGGCTTTTTCTTCGTGTCCTTTGCCCTGATAATACAAAGCGGTACTATCTCCTGCCGTTCTCAAATCCTCAATATTTGCTCTGATAACGGAGATTGTACGAAGCCCGGTTGTTACCATCAGCGCAAGCATCGCAAAATCCCTTTTGCCTTTTGTCGTGCTTCGGTCGATCTTCGAGAGAAGCCTGTTTGTTTGCTTGCTCGTCAGGTAATCTTTTTTGTGTTCTGTGTCGAGCTTTACGCCCTTTACCCTGTCAGCAATATTCGGGTAGATTCCTTCCTCCGCTGTCCATCGGAAAAAGACCTTTACTGCTGCGAGATATGCCTGCACCGTTGCCGGCTTGTGGGTCAGCTTCAAATCATCCCTAAATGCAATAACATCGTTTTTTGTTGGGTACATTATCCCGTTTTCCCTCAAATACGCTGCAAATCGTCTGATAGACTTCGTATAGCTTTCAACTGTTTTCGGGCTTGCATCAAGGTATGCAATCCATTTTCCGAAAGCCTCGCTTGTAATTGCCTGTCCGGGTGTCGTGTCTAAGTATTCTCTGTTGGTTGTAATAAGGTCGTTCGCCATGCCTTAACTCCTCCGATATTGTGTAATGCTCTATACACAATATAAACTACACAACAAGCAATGTCAATACATCATTACACAAAATTTTTATAAATTCCATGATCGAATAGCGAAAGAGGTTGATCCTGCTCATATCAAACGATTTCACGGCTTCCTCACGCCTTGCAGATTGTCTTTCGTTGTCATCTCATAGGATCGCTTGATAGATTATGGCAAATATGGCTTATAAACGGCTGCTTTTTGGGTTATTTCT
>JAZUQN010000095.1:0-4289 GCA_045605745.1 Eubacteriales bacterium | reverse complement strand
AGTTCTCACGGGTAAGGCTGTTGCATCCGGCGGTTCTCTCATTCGTCCCGAGGCTACAGGATTTGGAGCCGTTTACTATGTTTGCGAAATGCTTAAGTCCTTTGGCGATGATATAAAGGGCAAGACATTTGCTGTTTCCGGATTTGGTAACGTTGCTTGGGGTACTGTTAAGAAAATCACTGAGCTTGGCGGTAAGGTTGTTACAATTTCCGGTCCTGATGGATACATATATGATGCAGACGGCGTAAATACCGATGAAAAGATTGACTTTATGCTTCAGATGAGAGCCTCCGGCCGTGACAAGGTTCAGGATTATGCTGATAAATTCGGTGTTCCTTTCTTTGCAGGCAAGAGACCTTGGGAGCAGAAGGTTGATATCGTTATGCCTTGTGCAACTCAAAATGAGGTTGGCATTGAGGATGCTAAGAACATTATCGCAAACGGTGTTAAGTATTATGTTGAGGTTGCTAATATGCCCACAACTGCAGAGGCTGTTGCTTATCTGAGGGCAAATGGCGCTGTGATCGCTCCTTCAAAGGCTGTTAATGCCGGCGGCGTTGCTGTTTCGGGTCTTGAAATGAGCCAGAACTCTATGCGTTATAGCTGGACAGCAGAAGAGGTTGATGCTAAGCTTAAGCAGATCATGGCTAATATCTTCAAGAATTCCTATGAGGCTGCAAAGAAATATGGTATGGATGGCGACCTTGTTGCAGGTGCTAATATTGCCGGTTTTGAAAAGGTTTATGATGCAATGAAGTGGCAGGGCGTTTGCTACTGATAAATTTCATTGCCCGGTGTATTTCAAAAAGACAGAGAATTTTTTAATTCTCTGTCTTTTTTTGTTTGAATTATCTTGGCGTAATTCTTTGATAAACAGGAGTTTGTAGGGAAGTTCAATTTTACAAAAACTCGCAGTGTGCTCTTGTTTGTAAAAACACATCTCCCCGATAAATCAAAATTTTTGGTGTCGAAGCTTTGTGCATAAATTCACGGGTCTGTGGAAAAATAATCAAAAAGTAGCTTTTGGGAGGATTTATGAAAAAAGCAATAATTAAACTTAATTCTGCTATAATTTCATCGGCATCGGTGGTTGGTAAAAAGGAGCACGAAGGGCCTTTGGGCCATCTGTTTGATATGCACGATGAGGAGGATCGCTTTGGGCAAAAGACTTGGGAACGTGCAGAGGCGGAAATGCAAAGGCTGGCGGCAAATCTTGCCCTTTCAAAGATAGGTATGAATGAAAAGGATATTGACGCTATGTTTGCAGGAGATCTGATCAATCAATGCACAAGCTCGGCATACGGACTGCTTGAATATGATGTGCCTTTTTTTGGGCTTTACGGCGCCTGTTCAACTGCAATTGAGGGACTTATCTTAGCCTCGGTAATGACAAGCTTTGGCGTATATGACCGTTGCCTTTCCGCCACATCCTCTCACAATTGCTCTGCCGAGAGGCAATTCAGAACACCGCTTGAATATGGTGCACAGCGAGCTCCTACCGCACAGTGGACTGTTACCGGAGCCGGAGCGTTTATTGTTGAAAATGCCGATTCTGAAAGGGCAGGGGGCTGTGCCAAAATAGTTGAAGCAATGCCGGGAATTTCTGTTGAAAAAGGAATTAGAGATGCAGGAAATATGGGGGCGGCAATGGCTCCCGCCGTTCTTGATACGCTTGTGCGTTATTTCAGAGAAAGCGGAAAAGAGCCAAATGATTTTGATCTTATTGTAACCGGGGATCTTGGATATGAGGGAAATGCAATACTTTGTGAGCTTCTTTTGGCTGAAGGAATAGACCATGGCGGCAGGCTGAATGACTGCGGAATGATGATATTCAGCAAAGAGACGCAGGATACTCATGCAGGAGGCTCGGGATGCGGCTGCAGTGCAGTTGTTCTTTCATCATATCTATTGCCAAGGCTTTGCGGAGGAGAAATAAAAGATATGCTCATAATCGGAACAGGTGCTCTTATGAGTCCTGACAGCATAAAGCAAGGTCTTGGTATTCCGGGAATAGGGCACCTAATAAGAATTAAAGGAGTTGAAAAATAATGGGTAGCATTATGGACTATATTTGGGCTTTCACGGTTGGTGGAATTTTTTGCGTTATTGCCCAAATACTCATAGATAAAACGAGCCTTACACCGGCAAGGATTCTTGTTAGCTATGTTACGGCAGGAGTTATTCTTGGGGCACTTGGCTTATACAAGCCGATTGCCGATTTTGCAGGTGCCGGCGCAACAACGCCTCTTACCGGCTTTGGCTATCTTATTTCAAAAGGGGTAAGGGAAGCAGTTGATAAAAAAGGACTTCTCGGAGCACTGACGGGAGGGCTTACCGCAGCAGCCGGGGGAATATCTGCTGCTCTTGTATTTGGATATCTTGCAGCTCTTATATTTAAAGGCAAACCAAAAAAGTGACGGCTTTGAATCTCATATATAAAGGACGATTCTGCTTAGAATCATCCTTTTCTTTTTAAAATACTGCATAAAAACGTAAAATTATTATCTCAAAAATTCTTTGAGTTAACACGCAGTTAATATATTAGGTGTATAATTCAATGTAAATTTGTTAAAGGGGTGATTTTTTGAGTAAAAACAAGGTTAGTGCTTGCGGCGGATGTGCTAAGAAAACCTCTATAGGAGGACAGGCTCTCATTGAAGGTATTATGATGCGAGGCCCTGAATATTCCGCTATGGCTGTCAGAAATCCTGAGGGCGAGATTGTTTTGGAAAAATGGGAAACCAAGGCTAAGTTTAATGCAAAAATTTTCAAGCTTCCTTTCATCAGAGGCCTTTTTAATTTTATAGATTCTATGAGCTCCGGCTATAAATGTCTTATGCGTTCTGCTGAAATTGCAGGGCTTGAAGATGATGAACCGAAGAAAAAAGCTGATGATGAAAATGTCAAAGAAGAAAATGCAGAAAAGAAAAAGGAAGAGGAAAGCGGTCTTCTTATGAGCATTCTTATGGTGATAAGCTCGGTTCTTGGAGTTCTTTTGGCTGTTGGACTTTTCGTTATTCTTCCCACGTTCATTTATGATATGCTTGAAAAAATTGTACCGACTTTCAGGGATAATCGATTTTTGCAGTCGCTTTTTGAGGGCGTGCTCAGAATAATTATTTTCCTTCTTTATATGCTTCTTGTTTCCCGAATGAAGGATATTCGCAGAACATTTATGTATCACGGTGCAGAGCACAAAACAATTTTTTGCTATGAGCACGGCAATGATTTGACTATCGAAAATGTCAGAAAAGAAAGCCGTTATCATCCAAGGTGCGGTACATCCTTTATGGTTCTTATGCTTCTTGTTGGAATAGTTATAGGTATGTTTATTCCGGCATCTATACCCACTCTTGGCAGAACAGCTATCAAAATTCTTCTTTTGCCCCTCACGGTCGGTATCGGATATGAGCTGATAAAGCTTGCCGGCAGGCACGACAATGTATTTACAAGGGTTATTTCTCAGCCAGGTATGTGGTTTCAGAGAATAACTACCGTTGAGCCTGATGACGATATGATCGAATGTGCTATAAAAGCCTTTGTTGAGGTGCTTCCCGAGGATGAAAAAAAGGCAGATTGGTAAAACATAAAAGAAAAGAACGGCAGTTTGCCGTTTTTTTCTTTTGTTTTTTAGAATAAAGAAAATAATTTTAGGCAAAACTGTTGACAAATCCGAAAAAATATGGTATTATATATGTCGTTGTGAAATGCCCCATTAGCTCAGCCGGTAGAGCACTTGACTTTTAATCAAGGTGTCTGCGGTTCGATTCCGCAATGGAGCACCAATGTGTGATTATCCGAAACAAATTCGGATGATCAGCAACCAATCGGTCCTAATTTTTAGGACACAAATAGAAGCGGTCAGATAAAATCTGATCGCTTTTGCACTTTATTTATTACTTTAGTAAACCAGAAGCGCAGGGACGAAATCCCTGCGCTTTTGGTTGTAAAAAAGTTTGCCGAAATCAATCGGAGATAAAGATTATATCACCTTATCTCCGAAACGTCAACAAAAACCGCTTGACGTTATCCAACAAAGGTATGGAGATCACGCAAACAGTGCGTCCATATCTTCCTTCACATAATTGGCGTGCTCAACGCTGTAAGGATTCATAAGTACATCCTCTTCGGTGATGAACTGCCACAGCTGAGCCTTTTTGCCATCATTGATATCAAGATCATCAATCACTGCTATGAGAGCAGCTTTTGTTATATTTGTCCTGCCGGTTGTTTCGTAACGATATTCTTCCGCATCCTTTAACACCTTGATATAAAGCTGAGGCTTAATG